>NZ_JADYTX010000009.1 GCF_021531475.1 Fusobacterium perfoetens
AGTCCAATAGAATATAGGAAATTTAAAGAAAAAAATGTTGATAATTAAATTGAGTACTTGACAGGGTACAGATCAGATTGTCCTTTTGGATGGAAGTTATGGAAAGCGATTTCAGGAATATCATATCCTTGAATTACAATACCAAATCCAATTCCAACTGCCATTATAAGTAATGCCACACCAAATATTGGATAAATTTTTCCTATTACTTTATCTATTGGTAAAACTGTTGCAACTAAATAGTAAGCAATAATTATACCGATTAAAACAAGTTTATCAATTCCAGTTAAATCATTTAAGATTGCTGCTGGACTTGTTACGAAAACTACTCCTACTAGAACTAACAATACAACTGAGAAAACTCTCATAAGTTGTTTTGCCCCATTTCCTAAGTTCTCTCCTACTAATTCAGCAACACTTGCACCATCTCTTCTAAGTGACATCATACCGATTAAATAGTCGTGAACTGCTCCTGCAAATATACAACCAAATACAATCCAAATAAATGCTGCTGGTCCCCACATTGCTCCTGCAACTGCCCCAAATATAGGACCTGTTCCTGCAATATTTAAAAATTGAATTAAGAAAGTCTTTTTAATATCCATCTCAACATAGTCAACACCATCTTCCAATCTTTTTGCTGGTGTTAAAGAGTTTGGATCTGGATCAAAAACTTTTTCCACAACCTTACCATAAATCATATACCCTACTACAAGGGCAATTATTGAAGCTATAAAACTTATCATATTTATCCCTCCTTAAAGATTTATTTGTTTACAATATTTATTATACTATTTTTTTACTTTTTTTATTGTTTTAATACGTAAAATGTATTTTTTAATGTTTAAAATGTTGTTTTTTTTATCTGAAATGCACTTACTATATTTTTCTTTTTGTGATAAAATAGTCTGAAAGGAGATGATAATATGTTTAATTTGGTTAGTGCTCTTCTTAATAACTTGGGATATATTATAATCATAGCTTTTTTATTTACCCGTATCCAAAGTTCAAGAAATATATTTACTAAAGAAAATTATAATGCTAAAGATATAATTATGCTTTCTCTATTTTTTGGAGGACTTGCTATAATCGGTACATATTCTGGTATTAACTATAAAGGTTCTATTGCAAATACTCGTAATATCGGGGTAATTGCTGGAGGATTGATGGTTTCCCCTTGGGTTGGAATATTTGCTGGAATAATTGCAGGGATTCATAGATTTTTCCTACTCAATGGACAATTTACTGCTATTCCTTGTGCTATCTCCACAATTTTTGGTGGTTTTTTTGTAGCTTATCTCTCGAAATATATAAATGAAAAAAATAAATATATTTATGGTTTCTTTGCTGGCTTTGTTGTAGAAAATCTTAGTATGTTACTTATCTATCTTTTGGGGGCTGATAAAGCTCACGCTCTTGAAATAGTAAAGGCTATATACATTCCTATGATTTTGGCAAATGCTTTAGGAGTTCCCATTGTTATAATTATAATAGAAAGCATCATTGAAGAAAAAGAGATAATGGCTGGTAAACAAGCTAAACTTTCTCTTGAGATAGCTGAAAAAACTTTGCCGTATTTCTCAAATGGTGGCTCACTAAATGAAGTATGTAAAATTATAATGGAAGCTTTAGATGCTAAATCAGTTATTCTTTCAAATGAAAAATTTATAGTTGGTAGTCATTCATTCAGTGATGAATTTCGTGTTGACCATGTAGAAGTTCAAAGTGAAGAAGCAAAAAAAGTTTTATCCACTGGAGAGATGTTTGTTGCCAATAGAATTTTTAATAAACAAGAGTTTGAATGTGTTGAGGGAAATATAAAATCATATATCATTGTTCCACTTTATCAAAATAAAAAAGTTTCAGGTACTTTAAAAGTATATTTTGATAAATTCGGACAGATTACTGAGAGTAAAAAAAATCTAATAGTTGGGCTTTCTCAGCTTATATCAACACAACTTGAGCTCACAAAACTTGAAAACTTTAAAGCTATGGCAAGAGATGCCAACTTTAAAATGCTACAGACACAAATAAATCCACATTTTTTATTTAATGCTTTAAATACTATCTCATCTTTTATAAGAATAAATCCTGAAAAAGCTAGAGATGTTATCCTAAATCTTTCTACTATTCTTAGATTTAATCTTGAAAATTTTGATAGACTTGTTCCTGTAGAAAAAGAAATTGAACAGGTAAAAGCCTATGTAAATATAGAACAAGCTCGTTTTAATAATAAAATAAAAGTGGATTATTCTATCGATGATGATATTTTAAATTTCCAGATACCTAGTCTTATTATTCAACCTCTCGTTGAAAATAGTATAAAACACGGATTACTTCCTAAACGTGAGGGAGGAAGTGTATTTATTGGTATAAAAAAAATAGAAAATAACCATATAAAAATCACAGTAAAAGATGACGGAGTTGGTATCCCACAAGAAATTATTAATTCAATAGATGATGTAGATATCAAAAGTATCGGTCTAAAAAATGTACATGCTAGGCTTAAACTTCTATATGGAAAAGGACTTGAAATAAAAAGACTAGCTCAAGGAACAGAGATAAATTATGATATATAATTAAGGAGTGATTAATGTTAAAATATATAATAGTAGAGGATGAATTTCCAGCAAGAGAAGAACTGAAATATTTTATTGGACTTTTTGAAGAATTTTCTATGGAGGGAGAGTTTGAAAATCCAATTGATGCTCTAAAATTTTTAGAAGATACAAAAGTTGATGTGGCATTTTTAGATATTAATATGTCTGGACTTGATGGGATTAATCTTGGAAAAATTATTCATAAATTAAATCCCAATATGAAAATTGTTTTTATAACAGCCTATAGAGAATATGGAGCAGAAGCTTTTGAGTTAAAAGCTTTTGATTATCTATTAAAACCATATTCTGAAGAGAGAATTAAAACTACTCTCTCAAATCTCATAAAAGAATCTAATAAACAACCAGGTTTAAAAGAGGATATATCAAAGGTAAATAAACTTGTAGTAAACGAAGATGATAAATTTATTTTCTTAGGCTTCGATAATATTTACTATATAGAAGCCTCTGATAAAGAGTGTTTGATCCACACAAAAGATAAAACTTATACTTCAAAACTTAAACTTTCAAAGTTAGAAGAACTTTTACCAAATAAAAAGTTTTTTAAAACTCACAGATCGTATCTTGTAAACCTTGATAAAATTTCTGAACTTGAAGCTTGGTTCAGTGGTAGTTACGTGATTAAGCTAGAGGGAATCTCTGATACCTTACCTCTTAGCAGAAACAATCTTAAAGCTTTTAAAGAATTATTTATCATAAAGTAATTGATTATTTTTTGAACAATAAAAATGTGTTTTTAATTAATATTGATAATATTTTTATCTTGTGCTATACTAAAAACAAGGAGGACATATGAAGGTAAAACTACTGTTATGTTTTTTTATTTTTTCTGTTTTAACCATTGGAGAAGAGATAAAGTTTAATGATTTAACAAAAGATCATTGGGCGTATAAATCTATACAAAATCTAGTAGATAATAAAATTATAGATCAAAAATCTGTAAATTTTAATGGAAATCTGCCTATATCAAGATATCAATTTGCTTATGAACTTTCCAAACTTCTTACTAAAATAGACACCGAAAAAATAGACAAAAAAGAAATTGATGTTTTAAGAAGTGTTATATATGATTTTTCTGCTGAACTTAATGAGATTGGATTTAATTACAGCGAATTTAATCAAAGGCTTAGCAATACTGAAGAAAGTATTGATACTTTAAAGAGAACTATTGAAGTTAACAATATTAAGATAAAAGAACTAGAAAAAAGACTAAAAGAACTTGAGAAAAAATATAAATAATCAAAAATAGGAGTGTGTATTTATGAAAAAATTAGAACTTGACTTATCAAAAGTTTTAGACTTTGTTTCTTGTGAAGAAATAGCTAAAATGGAAGAAGAAGTAAAAAATGCTGAAAAACTTCTTATGGAAGGAACTGGAGAAGGTAATGATTTCTTAGGTTGGATAAATCTACCAACTAACTACAACAAAGATGAGTTTGAAAGAATAAAACTTGCTGCTAAAAAAATCAGAAAAAATTCAGAAGTTTTAGTTGTTATAGGTATCGGAGGTTCTTATCTTGGAGCTAGAGCAACAATAGATTTCTTAAGCAATACTTTCTACAATAAAGTACCTAATGGACCTGAAATTTATTTTGCTGGAAATAGTATTTCTGGTACATATTTAGCTCACCTTATCCAAGTTATTGGAGATAGAGATTTCTCTGTAAACGTTATATCTAAATCTGGAACTACTACTGAACCAGCTATTGCTTTTAGAATTTTCAAAGAAATGTTAGAAAAAAAATATGGTGTTGAAGGAGCTAGAGAAAGAATATTTGCTACTACTGACGCTAGCAAAGGAGCTCTTAAAAAATTATCTGCTGAACAAAGTTATGAAACATTCACTATACCAGATGATGTTGGAGGAAGATTCTCTGTTTTAACTCCAGTAGGACTTTTACCAATAGCTGCTGCTGGTATTGATATAGATGCTTTAATGGCTGGAGCTAGAGAAGCTCAAAATGATTACACAGCTCCTTATGCTGAAAATGATTGTTACAAATATGCAGCTGTAAGAAATTTACTTCTTAGAAAAGGAAAATGTATCGAACTTTTAATCAACTACGAACCAAAATTACACTATGTTGCTGAATGGTGGAAACAATTATATGGTGAATCTGAAGGAAAAGATGGAAAAGGGTTATTCCCTGCATCTGTTGACCTAAGTACAGATTTACACTCTATGGGACAATATATCCAAGATGGACAAAGAATATTATTTGAAACTTTAATTGACATAGATGAAAAAGAAACTGACGTAGTTATCCCATTTGATGAAGCTGATCTTGATGGACTTAACTATATAGCTGGTAAAGGAATGAACTTCGTTAATGAAAAAGCTATGCTTGGAACTCAACTTGCTCACGTTGACGGTGGAGTACCTAATATCAGAGTATGTATGCCTAAAGCTGACTCATTCAGTCTTGGATACTTATTCTACTTCTTTGAAAAATCTTGTGGAATCAGTGGATACTTATTAGAAGTTAATCCATTTAACCAACCAGGTGTAGAAGCTTACAAGAAAAATATGTTTGCTTTACTTGGAAAATCTGGATATGAAAAAGAAGCTGAAGCTTTAAATAAAAGACTTGAAAAATAGTACATTAAATATTTAAGAAGGTGGTATATTATGCTATACAAAAAAACTAATGGTTGGAAAAATATCTCCTCTGAAAAAATGGAAAAAGTTTTCACAATGGGGGAGGAGTATAAAAAAGTCTTAGACCTTGGAAAAACTGAAAGAGAGTTTGTAGAACTTGCTACAAGTTTTGCAAAAGAATGTGGATTTATCGACGCTAGACTTAAGGATACTCTAGTTCCAGGAGACAAAGTTTACTACCTTAACAGACACAAAAATATAGTTCTTGCTGTAATTGGTAAAGAGGATATCTTAAAAGGAATAAACTATATAGTTTCACACATTGATTCTCCTAGACTAGACCTTAAACAAAATCCTTTATATGAAGAGTTTGAACTTGCCTATATGAAAACTCACTACTATGGTGGTATCAAAAAATATCAATGGGCATCTATTCCATTAGCTCTTCATGGAGTTGTTGTTCTTTCTAACGGAGAAAAAGTAAAAGTTGTTATTGGAGAACATGAAGATGATCCTGTATTTACTGTTCCAGATATTTTACCTCATCTTGACAGAAAAGTTCAAGGAGATAGAACAGCTAGAGAAGTTATAAAAGGTGAAGAACTTCAAATTATAGTTGGTTCTATACCTGCTACTATCAATGATGAAGAAATAAAAGATTCAGTTAAATACGCAATCTTAGAAAAACTTAACGATATTTATGGTATAGTTGAAGAAGATTTTATCTCTGCTGAACTTGAATTAGTCCCAAGCCAAAAAGCAAAAGATGTAGGACTTGATAGATCTTTAATCGGAGCATATGGACAAGATGATAGAATCTGTGCTTATACATCTTTAAGAGCTATACTTGATATGCAAGATGCTCCTGAAAGAACAGCTGTTTGTTTCTTAGCTGATAAAGAGGAAACAGGTTCTGATGGTTCAACAGGTTTACAAAGTGATTTTATAGATTATTTCACAGCTGATATGATATTCAAAACAAAAAGAATCTATTCAGATTTATATTTAAAAGAAACTCTATGGAATTCAAAAGCATTATCATCTGACGTTAATGCAGGAATAGATCCAATTTTCAAAAGTGTTCATGATGAGCAAAATGCTCCAAAACTTGGATATGGTGTAGTTATTGTTAAATATACTGGTTCTGGTGGAAAATATGGAACTAACGACGCTGATGCAGAATATGTCGGAGAAATCAGAAAAATGTTAAACGACAACGGAGTTCTTTGGCAAACAGGAATGCTTGGAAAAGTTGATGAAGGTGGAGGAGGTACTGTTGCAAAATATCTAGCTAAAAAAGGAATTAGCACAATAGATATTGGACCAGCTTTACTTGCAATGCACTCACCTTTTGAAATTTCTTCTAAATTAGATGTCTTTGAAACTTATAAAGCTTACAAAGCTTTTTATAGAGGAGAGAAAAAAGACAAAACAAAATATATTGCAAAAAGCAATAAAATCTATTTATAATTAAATTCAAAAGAGGTTGCTATAAAATGTAGCAACCCCTTTTTTTATTCTCAATATTTAATTTTTTATAAATTATAATTCTATCATTACATCTTCAGCAGATATTTTTTCTTTTATCATTCCTTGTTGTAACATCCAATCTATATTTTCTTCCCAAACTTTTTTATCTTGTGATAAGAATTTAGAATTTTCAGTTTCCATTAAAGGAATTAAAATATCAATACTTTGTTTTTCAACATTTCTTGTTAATGGGAATTGATCAGCCTCTTGTTTTTTAAGAAGTAAATCTACTGCACTATCTGGATCTTTTCTCATATCTTCAAATCCTCTTCTTATTGCTCTTAAGAATCCTTGGTAAAGTTCTTTGTCTTCTTTAACCATATCTTCATTAACTACAAATACTTCTTCATAATAGTTAGGGAATCCAAAATCAGTTGGATAGAAATAATTTACTTTTATTCCTCTTTCTTCAAGAACAGGAACTTCGTGGTTTACAAATCCTCCAAAAGTAGCATCAACACTATTAGTTATTGTAGCTGTTAATAGATCAAAACCAACATATAAAAGTTTGGCTTGTTTTACATCTCCACCATCAAGAGCGATTACAGTACTTAAAAGTCTTTCTGCTACATCTCCTTGAGAATATCCAACTTTTTTTCCAACTAAATCTTTGGGTCTTTTTATATTATTTTCTTCTTTTGCAATAACTACATTTAAAGGTCCTTGAGTTATAGCTCCTATTGATGTTACAGGAATTTTTTCATTAGCTTTTGCCATAATTAATTGATGTAAATAATACATTCCAGCATTTGCTTTTTTAGCTGCTGGTAAAGCTAATGGGTCAGATACATTTGCAGGATAATGAATAACTAAATTTATTCCCTCTTCTTCAAAGTATCCTTTTTCTTCAGCTAAATATAAAAAGCTGTGAATTGCATTTGGATACCAATCCAATACAACGCTAAAATCTTTAAGTTTTTTATTATTTGCTCCAAAACTTAAAGCACTAATTAAAACAAACATTAATAATAATTTAATTTTTTTCATAAGTTTCTCCTTTATATTTATTGTTTTTTTACCCACACTAAAAGTTTTTCTTCAATAATTGAAATAATTTTTACAATAACTATTACAATTAATGAAATAAGTACCACTGGTGCAAAAACTCCAGCTCCATCAAGTTGTGTCATCATTCTTTTACTAAAATATCCAAGCCCTGCTGTTGCTCCAAGCCATTCTCCAATGGTAGCTCCAATTATTACAAAAGGGATTGCCATCTTAAGAGATGAGAAAAAATATGGCATCACTGTTGGAATTTTTAGTTTTAAAAATATATCCCACTCACTTGCGTTCATACTTTTAAAAAGTTCCAAATGTTCCTCTTTCACTGATTTTAATCCTTGGGAAAGATTTATAGTCACAGGGAAAAATGTAATAATTATTGCAACCAATACTTTTGACCAGATAGAATATCCAAACCATAAAATAAAAATCGGTGCAAGAGCTGTTATTGGAATTGTCTGACTTGTTACAAGTATCGGATAAATTGCATTTTCAATAGCTTTACTTCTATCCATCAAAACAGCAAGTATAATTCCAATTCCCAGAGAAATTCCTAAGGAAATTCCTGCAATTTTTAAAGTTTCCACCAAATGATAACAGATTAAAGTTTCTCTAAGCTCCCAAAATCTTTTTATTATAAGGGTCGGTGTAGGAAGTATAAAAGACATATTTATATATCTCGCCAGTCCTTCCCAAAGTGCAAAAAATCCCAAAGATATTACTACTGAAGGTGATACTTTCAATATTTTCCACCTCCTATATCAGATAAAATATTTTCTTTTAAAAAACTCATATATTTTAAATCATTTTTTCTTTCAACTGAAATTTTATATTCTTTTAAATTATTAAGAGGTTTATTTTCACATACTAAAATCCTGTCAGATAAAAATAACGCCTCATTTATATCGTGAGTTATAAAAATCACACTTTTATTAAAAGTTTTTAAAACATCTAATAGCCACTTTTGAAGATTTTCCTTAGTTATTGCATCTAAAGCACTAAAAGGCTCATCAAGAAGAAGTATCTCAGCCTCTGTAAGCAAAGTTCTTATAAAAGATACTCTCTGTTTCATTCCTCCTGAAAGTTCATAAGGATATTTATCTTTATATTCCAAAAGTCCAAGACGTTTTAAATAACTACAAGCTTTTTCCTTTCCTTCTTTTAAATCTTTTTTTTCCAATTCAATAGGTAAAATTATATTTTCTAAAACTGTTCTCCAAGGAAGTAATAGATCTTTTTGAGGCATATAGGCAGTTTTTTTACCGATAATCTCACCAGATTTTTTTTCATATATTCCACTTATCAGTTTTATTATAGTTGATTTTCCGCAACCACTACTTCCAACAATAGAAACAAACTGATTTTTTTCTACATCAAAAGAAAGATCTGATATTAAATCTTTATTTTTTTCATAAGAGAAATATATATTTTTTACCTCTAAAACCTTTTCCATTTTTTCTCCTAAAATTTTTCCAAAAAATAAAAAAATTATTTTCTCTGATATAAATTTATCACAAGAAAATAATCAAAAAAACAAAACTTTCGACTACTTCCCTACGATAGAATTATCTATATCAGGTTCATAAGGGTTTAAATTCTCAGCAAACTTGCTCCCCTAGTAGTTAAGAATATATTATCACAATATAAAAATATTTGCAATAATATTATATAAAGACAAAAAGAATAATATTTTTATTTTTTGTATACAAAATTTTTAAAAACTCATATTCTTTTTACTAAATATATGATAGAATTTAATTAATATATAAGTTTTTAGTGGGAGGAGTTTTTTTATGAATAATCATCAGAATATTGTTCTATTTTGGATTGGTACTTTGAGTTTTATCAGTGGATATGCTAATGTGTACGGTATAATTTTAATCGGGCTGACACTTACACATTTTTCTGGAGATGTTTCAAAGGCTGCTATACATTTTGTAGAACATACCCCTTTTGATGATCATATTTTAAAAATTGTTATCGGTTTATCTCTTTTCTTATTAGGAAATGTTTTTTCTGGATTTTTTATTGGAGAGAGAGCTTTCAATCTGAAAAGAAGATACGGTTACGTTTTTATTGGAATGGGGTTTGCAATATTTTTCACTTATATGTTTTTTGGAGATAGCAAAAATTTTGCTTATATTCTTTGCTTTACAACGGGAATTCAAAATGGACTTTTTATGACTTATAAAGGTATTCTTATAAGAACTTCTCATCTAACTGGTAGTATCAGCGACTTGGGAGTTTATATCGGTTATAAGTTAAGAGGTCTTAAAGTGGATAATATAAAAATTTTCTATTATATTACCACAATACTTGCATTCTTTATAGGAGGAGTTTTTTCCTCTTATCTTTATGGAAAATTTGGAGAAGATGCTATTATTTTAGTTCCTATACTTTATTTTTTAGTTGGAGCTGAATATTTCCAAATAAAAAGAGATTTTGAAAATAATAAATAATTAAGGAGTTAAAAATGATAAAAAAAGAGATAATTACAAAATATGTTGATTTAGCTTTAAATATTGGAATAAATCTTCAAAAGGAACAAATTTTAGTTATTATGTCCCCTGTTGAAACTGCACCTTTTACAAGACTTCTTGTAGAAAAAGCTTATGAGCTTGGAGCATCTGAGGTAATCGTTCACTGGAGTGATGATTTCTGTAAAAAAATGACTTTCACTTATGGAAAAAAAGAAATTTTTGAAGAGATGCCAGCTTGGCAAGTTGATTCTTTAATGTATTATGCAAATAAAGGAGCTGCTTTTTTAAGTATCGCTGCTAATGACCCAGAACTTTTAGCTGGAATAGATAGTGAAAAAATCGGTGCTTACCAAAAAACTCGTGGACAAGCTCTAAAACCTTATTACGATAAAATTATGATAAATGAATTACAATGGAATATTATTTCTGTCCCAACTTTAGCTTGGGCTAAAAAAGTTTTCCCTAACGTAAATGATGATGAAGCTGTTGATATGTTATGGAATGCTATTTTAAAATCAACTAAAGCTGACACTGAAAATCCTATTGAAACTTGGAAAAATCATTTAAGCATTTTAAAAGAAAAAATGGATTACTTAAACAATAAACAATTTGAAAAAGTTGTTATAACTAACTCTCTTGGAACTAACCTAACAGTTAAACTTCCAAAAAATCATATTTGGGCTTCTGGAAAAGATGTTACTCAATCTGGAATAGAGTTTGTTGCAAATATTCCAACAGAAGAAGTATTCTCTATGCCACATAAATATGGTGTTGATGGAATAGTTTATGCCTCAAAACCACTTAACTATGGTGGAACTTTAATAGAAGATTTTTCTATAACTTTTAAAGATGGAAAAATTATAGATTTTTCTGCTAAATCTGGATATGAAGCTTTAGAAAATCTTGTAAGCATTGATGAAGGAGCAAAATATTTAGGAGAAATAGCTTTAGTTCCATTTGATTCTCCAATATCAAATCTTGGAATTTTATTCTATAACACACTATTTGATGAGAATGCTTCTTGCCACTTAGCTATTGGACAAGCTTATTCAAGCTGTATTCAAGGTGGAGATAAATTATCATCTGAAGAAATGGAAAAAGTTGGAATGAACGATTCTTTAACTCACGTTGATTTTATGTTTGGAACTTCTGATCTATCTATTGTAGGATATGAAGAAAACGGAAACTGCGAAAATGTTTTTATAAATGGAAACTGGGCATAGAAATTCTTGAAATTTTTTGGGGTTTATCTTATAATATAGTGTAATATAAATTTTAATTTTTTTAGGAGGCTTAAGTGCAACAAAAATTTAAAAGAAACTTTTCTATCATAGCTCATATAGACCACGGAAAATCTACTATAGCTGATAGACTTTTAGAAGCTACTCATACAGTTGCTGAGAGAGATATGAAATCTCAACTTCTTGACTCAATGGATCTTGAAAGAGAAAAAGGGATCACTATCAAAGCTCAAGCTGTAACTCTTTATTATGACGCAAAAGACGGAAATAGATATGAATTAAATCTTATTGATACTCCGGGACACGTTGACTTTATATATGAAGTTTCTCGTTCTCTTTCTGCTTGTGAAGGAGCATTATTAGTAGTTGACGCTGCTCAAGGTGTAGAAGCTCAAACTCTTGCTAACGTTTACCTTGCTTTAGAAAATGACTTGGAAATAGTTCCTGTTGTAAATAAAATAGATTTACCAGCAGCTGAACCAGAAAGAGTTAAAAAAGAGATAGAAGATGTAATAGGACTTCCAGCTGATGATGCTGTTCTTACATCTGCAAAAATAAATCTTGGTATTGAAGAACTACTTGAAGAGATTGTTAAAAGAATCCCTTGTCCTGACTATGACGAAGAAGCTCCTCTTAGAGCTTTAATCTTCGATTCAAAATTTGACGATTATAGAGGAGTTATCACTTATATAAAAGTAGAAGATGGAAGTATCAAAAAAGGTGACAAAATAAGAATTTGGTCAACTGACAAAGAAGCTGAAATCTTAGAATGTGGAATCTTCTCACCAAATATGAAACCTACAAATGAATTAACATCAGGTTCTGTTGGATATATTATAACAGGTTTAAAAACAATAAAAGATTCAAGAGTTGGGGATACTATCACTCATGTAGATAGACCTTGTGATGAACCTCTTCATGGATTTAGACCAGCTCAATCAATGGTTTTTGCTGGAATCTATCCAATTTCAACTGACGACTACGGAGATTTAAGAGAGTCTTTAGAAAAATTACAACTAAACGACGCATCTTTAAACTTTGTTCCTGAAACATCTCTTGCTTTAGGATTTGGATTTAGATGTGGATTCTTAGGACTTTTACATATGGAAATTATAGTTGAAAGACTTAGAAGAGAGTATGACATAGATCTTATTTCTACATCTCCATCTGTTGAGTATAGAATAACTATGGAAGGAAAACCTACTTATGTAATTGACAACCCTTGTGATTTCCCTGATGGTGGAAAATCTAAATTTATAATTCAAGAACCATATATCAAAGGAAATATCATAGTTCCAAAAGATTATGTTGGATCTGTTATGGAACTTTGCCAAGAAAAACGTGGAGTTTATATTGGAATGAGTTATATTGATGATACAAGAACAATGATAACTTATGAACTTCCTCTGGCTGAAATCGTTCTTGATTTCTATGATAAATTAAAATCAAAAACAAGAGGTTACGCTTCATTTGAATATGAACTAATTGATTACAGAGATGGAGATCTTGTAAAAGTTGATATTCTAGTTTCAGGAGAAGTTGTTGACGCATTCTCATTTATCGCTCATAAAGACAATGCTGTTTCAAAAGGAAGAGCTATCTGTGAAAAATTAAAAGAAGCTATCCCTAGACAACAATTTGAAATTCCTATTCAAGCAGCACTTGGAGCAAAAATAATAGCTCGTGAAACTATCAAAGCATATAGGAAGAACGTTCTTGCTAAATGTTATGGTGGAGATATCACAAGAAAGAAAAAACTTCTTGAAAAACAAAAAGCTGGTAAGAAGAGAATGAAACAAATAGGAAACGTTGAAATTCCTCAAGAGGCTTTTGTTTCTATCTTAAAATTAAATGATAACTAGGAGTAATTATGTTTTTTGTCATGGGATTTGGAAGTAAAGATGAACTTTTAAAAGAAGTTAGCTTTAGATGTACAAACTGTATAAATGAAAAGTTTGAACTTCATCAAATGTCTAATGTATTTAGTTTTTTCTTTATCCCAATTTTTAGATTTAACAAAAAATTTTTAATAGTTTGTAAAAACTGTAAAAGTATATATAGATTAAAAAATGAATCATTGGAAAAAGTTTTAGAAACATCAAACGTCACTTATGATGATGTAGAAGAAATTATTAGAAACAACAATGTTTGCAAAAACTGTGGTCACAGAGTAGATGAAACTGATAAGTTTTGTCCAAACTGTGGAAATAAACTTTAGATAATAAGGGTGTGATTTATTTGTTAACAGCTACATTTTTTAAAGGTGCCATCACTGGCTTAATATTATCTTTTCCATTTGGACCTGTTGGGTTTTATTGTATGGAAAAAACTTTAACTGAGGGAAGAAAAGAAGGATATGTCACTGCACTAGGAATGATTACTTCTGATGTAATCTATGGAATGGTTGCCTTTCTCTTTGTTAATTTTGTGGACGATTTTATTTTTAGATATGAGACACTTTGCAAAATAGCTGTTGGTATACTTTTAATACTGCTTGGAGTAAAAAAATTAAAATCTCCTGTACTTTTAGATAAAACTATAGAAAAAGGATACAATATTATTCAAAATTATTTTGTTGGACTTGGACTTGCTAGTATAAATATAACAGGTATCCTTACAATTTTAGGTATTTATACTTTGCTTGGACTTGTGAGAGATCAAGATAATTATCTGTATCTTGCTCTTGGAATAGCCACTGGTGGAGTAACTTCTTGGTTCTTCACTGTAAATATTATCTGTTTCTTTAGAAGATTTATAACAGATGATCTTTTAGTAAAACTTTCAAGAATTGCTAGTTTTATCATTATGACTTTTGGTATTATTACTTTAGGTTACATACTTTTTAAATAAAAATCTATTGAGACTGTTGAAATTTTTTAGAACTGATTTTATTTCAATTCTAGAATATCTCAGCAGTCTATTTTTTTAGATATATTTACTTTAAAAATAAAATTGAAATAATTTTTAAGGAGAAATTTATGGAAAAATTAATTTATAAAATTGAAATAAATGAGATTGCAAAATTTTTAGAAAGACCAAATCGGTTTATTTGTAATGCAAAATTAAAAAACGGAGATATTGTTACAACTCATGTTCATGATAGCGGAAGAATAAAAGAATTATTATATCCAGAAAATACTGTTTTCCTAAGACGTGCCAAAGATATGAGCAAAAGAAAAACTGAATGGGATCTGATTGGAGCTTTAGCAGAAGACGGAGAAGAAATTCTTCTTAACTCATCTTTTCACAGATATATTTCAGAAAATATTTTAAGAGATTTTGAAATATCTCCTTTTGGAGAAGTTGATTTAGTAAAAGCAGAAGTTAAAAATGGACATAGCCGTTTAGACTATATGCTTGAAAAAGATAATAAAAAAATTTGGGTTGAAGTAAAAGGTGTTTCTCTTTCTGTAAATAAAAGAGCTATTTTTCCAGATGCTCCCTCTGAAAGAGCCACTAAACATCTAAACACTTTAATGGAAATCAAAAAAAATGGAGACAGAGCTTGCGTTCTTCTTTTAGTCTTTAGAGATTCTGATAGTTTTATTCCAAACTATGAAACAGATAAATTATTTTTTGAAACTTTTTATAAAGCTTTAGAGAATGGTGTTGAAGTATATCCTATCCAACTAAAATTAAAAAATGGTGAGATTTTTTATACTGACAAAAAAATATCAATAGAACCTAGAGAAAAATAATATTTTTTTATTAATTAAATACTAAAATTCAAGGATTTTTATCAAAAAATAAAAATTTTTTCAAAAAAAAGCTTGACATTTTTTTTGAAATATTTTATACTCTAGCCATAAAAAAAGCAAACAAAATTTTAAAGGGAGGAGAATTGTATGTTTAGACTACTTAGCATAATATTTGTCATACGTATAATATTACTGATATCAATAGCTATCAGGGATTTTGTCGTACACAAAATAAATGTTAAGAGTGAGTTTACAATATACAAATCTTTTTATGATAAAGAATGGTTGGCTTTAGCTTAACCACAATTTTGATAAAAATAAATTGATATTATAAAAACAGTCTTAACAAAGGCTGTTTTTTTTATACCAAATTATTAAAAATAAATTATTTTTTTATATTGCGAGGAGGAAATGTTATGGAAATCAGAGTAGAGAGAGCTAAAACTTTAAAGGAGAAACCAGATCAAAATAATCTTGGATTTGGAAAATATTATACAGACCATATGTTTTTAATGGATTATTCTAAAGAAAAAGGTTGGCACGATGCAAGAATAGTTCCTTATGGACCACTTTCTTTAAGTCCAGCATCTTTTGTTTTACACTATGCTCAAGAAGTTTTTGAAGGATTAAAAGCTTACAAAACAAAAGATGGAAAAGTTCTTTTATTCCGTCCTGAGATGAATGCTAAGAGAATGCAAAATTCTTGTGCTAGACTTTGTATGGCAAAATTACCTGAAGATATGTTTGTAGAAGCTATTGAAAAATTAGTTGAATATGAAAAAGATTGGATTCCTGAAGCAGAGGGAACTTCATTATATATCCGTCCATTTATGTTCTCAACTGAAGCTACAGTTGGAGTTCACCCAGCAGATAATTATCTATTTGCAATAATTTTATCTCCAGTTGGAAACTATTATCCTGAAGGAGTTAGTCCAGTAAAAATCTACGTTGAAGAAGAACTAGTACGTGCTTCAAAAGGTGGAACAGGATTTACAAAATGTGGTGGAAACTACGCTGCAAGTATCCTTGCTCAATATAATGCTCAACAAAAAGGATATACTCAAGTTTTATGGCTTGATGGGGTAGAGCGTAAATATGTTGAGGAAGTTGGAACTATGAATGTTATGTTTATGGTTGACGGAGAAATCTATACTTCACCTATTGATGGAACAGTTTTACCGGGAGTTACAAGAGATTCTTGTTTAGCTCTTTTAAGAGAATGGGGATATAAAGTTCATGAGGAACATTTCACTATTGATTTCTTAATGGAAGCTGGAAAAAATGGAAAACTTCAAGAAGCTTTTGGTACAGGAACTGCAGCTGTTATCTCTCCAGTAGGAGAACTGTTCTACAAAGGTGAAACAGTTGTTATAAATGATTTTAAAACTGGAAGTCTAACTCAAAAATTATATGATACTCTAACTGGTATCCAATGGGGTAAATTAGAAGACACTCACAATTGGACTAAAGAAGTTAAATAATTTTGAAAGAGAGTAGATATGGATAGTAAAAAATATCTGGATAATATTCTTGAACTTTATAAAAACTCTTTTGATATAATAAGAAATTATGATTTTGAAGGAAACTATTTTTCAGCCTATGGATATTTTAACTCTAAGGCTGAAAAATATGTTTTAGTAAAAGAGGTAAATCTTTGGGAAGTAAATAATTTTGAACATATTTTTTTCATAGAGTTAGATAATCTTACTGAAGAAATATTTAAAAATTATGAAAAACTTTTAAAAGAAAAATTAGAAAGTCATTTTATAAGAAATGGAAATAAATATCCTGAAAAAAATCATATGACATCATTTTTAAGTTTAGTTTTTATAAGTTCTTCACCAATAAATGAAAACTTAATTAAAAAAATAGAAAAATTTAGTTTTGAAAAGACTTATCTTTTTTCTATAAGAGGTTTTTTAACTACAAAAGTTATCGGAGTAGACTTAAAAAACAAAAAAGTTTATTACAACAAACCTGCTAAAGATTTAAAAGAGGTTTATGAAAAAAGTTTCTAAAGTATAACAATTTTTAATAAATGGGAGGAAAATTTATGAGTAGTTTAATGATTTTAGTATTATCAATTTTTGCATTTTTAGTTGCTTATGTTACCTACGGTTCTTGGCTTGCAAAACAATGGGGAGTAGATCCAAAAGAAGTTACACCAGCTCACACTATGGAAGATGGTATTGATTACGTTCCTGCAAAAGCTCCTATCCTTTTAGGACACCATTTCGCTTCAATTGCTGGAGCTGGACCAATAACAGGTCCTATCCAAGCTGCTGTATTTGGTTGGTTACCAGTTCTTTTATGGATTGTTGTAGGAGGAATATTCTTTGGAGGAGTTCAAGATTTTTCATCAATCGTCGTTTCAATCAAACATGGTGGAAAAACTTTAGGGGAAGTTATTGAAGAATATATCGGTCATAAATGTAAAGTTTTATTTACAACATTTGCTTGGCTAGTAATCTTACTAGTTATCGCAGCTTTCGCTGACATCGTTGCAAGTACATTCCAAGGATATACAGTGGCAGCTGACGGAACAAAAACTTATATTCAAGCTAATGGTTCTGTTGCAACTGCATCTATCTTATTTATTCCTTTAGCTGTTGCATTTGGATTTTTAGTTTATAGAAAAAATGCTCCATTAGTAATTTCTTCAGTAGCGGGAGTTGCTCTTTTAGTTCTTTGTATCTATGTAGGACTTAAATTCCCTATCTACTTAAGTAAAAATTTCTGGCTTGGATTTGTATTTGTATATATCATTGTAGCTTCTGTTACACCTGTATGGATCTTATTACAACCAAGAGATTATCTAAATAGTTTCTTATTATATTTTATGATTTTAGCAGCTTTTATCGGAGTTGTTTTCACTAACCCAACTATCAATCTTCCAAGTTTTACTGGAATGAAAAATAGTTTTAATGGACAATTTGTTTTCCCTTATCTATTCATCACAGTAGCTTGTGGGGCAGTTTCTGGATTCCACTCATTAATCGGCTCAGGGACAACATCAAAACAACTTGATAACGCAAAAGATGCAAAATTAATTGGATATGGTTCTATGTTAATTGAATGTGTATTAGCTGTTATTGCTCTTATCACAGTTGGAGTTTTATTTAAAGACGGTAAAATGCCAGCTGGTTCTCCAGCAGTAGTTTTCGCTACTGGTGTTTCTGGATTTTTCGGAGCAATGGGATTTAGTGATATTGCTGTAAGAACTACATTTACAGTTATCTCTCTAGCTTTCTCAGCTTTTGCTTTAACTTCACTTGATACAGCTACTAGACTTGGTAGATTTTTATTCCAAGAATTATTCACTTCAAAAAATCCTGAAGAAAATAAAGGAATAACTAAATCATTTAGTAATATGTATGTGGCTACTGTTATAACTGTTTTCTTAGATGGAATCCTTTGTTTAGGTGGTTATAAAAATATTTGGCCAATCTTTGGAGCTTGTAACCAATTAGTTGCTGTTCCTTGCTTCTTAGGTGTATCTGTATGGCTTGCAAAAACTGGTAGAAATAATAAAATGTTATTTATCCCAATGGTATTTATGATTTGTGCTACTATGAGTTCTCTATTAATCTCTTTCAAAACTAACGTTTTATTATTAGTTAGTGGACAAGGAAAATTAGCAGTTCACGGTTTACAATCTGTTGTAATTTTCTTTATCTTTGGACTTGCTTTAATATTAGTTATTGAAGGAACAAAAGTTTTAATGAGTTTAAAAAAGAAAACTCCTGTAGCAAATAAAGTTTAGCCTTCACGCAATAATTTAAAATATACAAAAAAAAGGGGGAGAGAAAAGTTTTTCTCTCCTTCTTCTATTTCTTAGTTTTTTTAGTTGTTTTTTTTGTTTCTTCTTTCTCTTTTTTTTCTATTACATTTCCATCTTTATCAAGATTTTTTATATTTTTACATTCTGGATAACCTGTACAAGCTAAATATCTTCCCCATCTTCCTTTACCTATTCTAAATGGACGTCCACATTTTTCACAAACTCCAGCTTTATCAAGAATAGCTTTTTCTTCACTTTTTATAGCTTGAAGTCTTAAATTTAATTTTACAACTCCATTTTCTTCTGGGATTTCATTTAAAGCTAAGGCTTTTTTTATTTCACTAGGAAGAGGCGTTCTGATATTATCAGAAGAATAATTTTCACTCTCTAAATAACTTCCAAATCTTCCAAACTTAAGTAGCATTGGAGAACCATTGTCTGCTAATACATCAGTTGGTTTCCCTTTTTTCTCAGCAATTTTTTGTTCAACAATATCTTTAACGTGTATTTTTCCAGCTTTTATCTCCTCCATAGGAATCTCTATTCCACGAAGAGAGATATTTTGTTTGCAGTCTTCATTGGAACAAGCTAAATATCTTCCAAATCTTCCATTTTTCATTATCATATACCCCTCACCACAAGGACAAGGCATATCTGAAACTATAATTTTATTTTCATCAGCATCTACTATTTTTTTATATTTTTCTATATACTTTGAAAGCTCAGTGTAGAAATTTTTTAAAATCTCCTGCCACTTTTCTTTTCCCTCTGCTATATCATCAAGCTTATTTTCCATGTCAGCAGTAAATTTTACATTCATAAAGTTTTTGAAATTTTCATCTAATACTCTTTCTACTTCATATCCAAGTTCTGTTGGTACAAAGCTTTTTCCTTTTAGAGTTACATATTCTCTATCTTTTAAAGTATTGATAATAGCTGCGTATGTTGATGGTCTTCCTATTCCGTCAGACTCTAATTTTTTAATAAGAGATGATTCTGTAAGTCTTGCAGGTGGTTTTGTAAAATCCTCTTTGATATTTAATTTTACAAGTTTTAATTTATCATCTTTTTGGATATTTGGAAAATCTCCTAAAGGAATATCCTCTTCATCTTTAAATAGTTTATAATATCCGTCAAATAATATTTTATTTAAAACTCCTCTAAATTGAATTCCATCTTTTGAGCAAAGAAGTTCAAATTGCTCATATTTCATTGGTGCAAGTTGAGAAATTAAAAATCTTTCCCAAATAAGAGTATAAAGTTTTAATTGGTCTTTATCCAAAAATTTTGAAAGATATTCTGGTGTAAAATTAACATCAGTAGGTCTTATTCCCTCATGGGCATCTTGGATATTTTCCTGTTTCTTAGTAGTTTTCTTTACTCCTTCACCAACATAATCTTTACCATAATTTTCTAAAATATAATCTTTTGCCATTTGAACAGCTTCTTCAGAAATTCTTACAGAGTCTGTTCTCATATAAGTGATAAGCCCTTTATGAGTTCCATTTATATTTACCCCTTCATAAAGTCCTTGAGCTATCTTCATAGTTTTTGTAGCTGAAAAACCTAAATATGAAGATGAAAGTTGTTGTAGTGTACTTGTTTTTAATGGTAGTGGCGGATTTTTAGTTTTCTTAGTTACCTTTGCTCCATCAACTAAAAATTCCTCTCCTTTAAGAGTTTTTATTTTCTCTACTACTTTTTCATCTTTTAGTTTATCTATTTTTTTATCTTCAACTTTATAAAGAGCTAGATTTATTTTATCTTTAAACTCTCCTGTAATATCCCAAAACTTCTCTGGAACAAAAGCTTTGATACTATCTTCCAATTCACAGATAAGCTTCAGAGCAACAGATTGAACACGTCCTGCACTTGTATTTGAAGAGATAGCTTTCCATAAAAGTGGACTTACCTCATATCCCACAAGTCTATCAAGAATTCTTCTAGCTTGTTGAGCATTAACTTTATTCATATCTATTTTTCTTGGGTGCTTTATAGCATCTTTTATAGCTGAAGCTGTAATTTCATTAAATTCTATTCTATTATTTTCATTTTCATCTAATTTTAATGTATGGGCAATATGCCAAGCAATAGCCTCTCCCTCTCTATCAGGGTCAGAAGCCAGATATACTTTTTCTGATTTTTTTGCAAGGGCTTTTAAATTTTTTGTTACCTCTCCCTTACCTCTAATAGTAGAATAATTTGGAGTAAAATTATTTTCAATATCTACTCCCAAGGTACTTTTCGGCAAATCTCTTATATGTCCAAAAGATGCTGTTACTAAAAAATCATTTCCTAGTATTTTTTCTATTGTTTTTGCCTTAGCTGGTGATTCTACTATAACTAGATTTTTTTTATCATTCTTCTTCATAATTCCATACCTTTCACTAAATAAAATTATCTTGCTTTTCTTATATATTTTCCTCCGCTAACACTTGAAATATACCCATTTATCTCCATATTCATAAGTATAGCTAAAAGTGTTTTAGGTTTTATTCCTGTGATAATTACAAGTTCATCTAGATTTTTTTCTCTCACTAAAGAGTTATATATCTTAGCCTCATCATCTGACAAGCCCAAAATAGTTTCCTCTTTATCTATTTTTTTCCAGCCAAACTCATCTAAAATATCCTCTCCACAAGTTACAAGTTTAGCTTTTGAATCTTTTATAAGATTATTTGTTCCTATTGATACTGGAGAGTTTATATCTCCCGGAATGGCAAATACATCTCTTCCTTCATCAAGTGCTAGAGAAGCTGTTATTAAACTTCCACCTCTTTCCTTACTTTCAACTACCAAAATTCCTCTCGAAAGTCCCACTATAATTCTATTTCTCATAGGAAAATTATAAGCAAGTGGCTCAGTACCAAGAGGATATTCGGATATAATAAGTCCCTTTTCTCCTATCTCTTCCCAGTATTTTCTATTTTCTCTAGGATAGATAATATCAAGCCCAGAACCGACAACTGCTATTGTTTTTCCATTTTTTTCCAATGTAGTCTTATGACAAATTGTATCTATTCCTGAAGCTAATCCACTTACAGTAACTACTTTTGAATTTACAAGTTCTGATGTTATTTTTTCACAAGCTCTTTTCCCATAAGATGAGGCTTGTCTTGTTCCCACAACTCCTATTGTATTTTCTTTTGCAAGATTTATATCTCCTCTATAATATAAAAATACTGGTGGGTGTGAAATATTTTTTAATCCCACAGGATAATCTTTATCTTTTAATGATATAACTTTTACTTTATTTTTTTCTAAAAATTTTATCTCTTTTTCTATATCTATATTTTTAGACTTCTGTAACAATGAAATTGTTATTTCATCAAGTTTAAAATATATTTTTAGTTGCTCTTCAGAAAGTTTGAATATATCTTGATATCTTTCAAAAGAACTCATTAACCTAAAAATAATATTATCTTTTATACTAACAACTCTTAAACGATACCAATCCATATTCTCTCCTTATTATTTTCCGTGAGCTCTTACCAAAAGGTCATTTATCACTTTTGATTTAGGATACAACAATTTTCCCTCATTTAAAATAAACTTAGCATTTGAAAAATCTTTTCTTATTATATAAATATTTCCAAGTGCTGCATAAGCCTCTTCACTATTTTTCATACTTTTATATTTTAGAAAATCAGCTAAAGCCTCTCTTGTTTTATCTTTATTTCTATAACAAATCCCTCTACCAAAATATGGTTCTGCAAGATTTGGATTCATATCTATAACTTCACTATAATAAGCTATCGCCATATTATAATCACCTAAAAATCTATTAGTTGTCGCTGCTCCAAAAAGATTTTCTACACTATCTATATTTTTACTAAAAACATCTCTAGCTTTTTCATACTGATTGTGTGTAAAATAATAATTTCCAAGATTATAAACCTCTCTTGAATCACCACTTATTTTTTCTAAATGTTCTCTAAAAGTTTTATTATAATATTTAAGCATGGCTGCTGCTTTTTCTCTTATAGTTTCTCTTTTTACCAACTCCTCAATAGTGGCTATCTCAGCAGGTCTTGGATCATCTGGTTTTTGTTGAATAATTTTAATAAAAAAACTTTTTTTAGCTTTTGTTTTTTTATCCACGTATTCAAAAGTTATCTTTGTTGGTCTTTCTTCATCTTTTTCTAAAAATCCCTCAGCCTCTTCCATATCACTATAATCTATATTAACTGTTCCATCAAGTAAACCTGCATTATCGAAATAACTATTTGCAAATGAATTTAAAGAAATTGCTAATACTAAAAAAATCTTAAGAAAATATTTCATTAATTTTTAATCTCCTTTACTATGCCTACAAGGCTACCTTTATATAATTTTATCTCTATTTCATCTCCTTGATTTACCTCATCAGAAGATTTTATTATTTTTTCATTAGCTTTTACCAGTGAATATCCACGGAATAAAATATTCAATGGATTTAGAGAGATTATTTTCTCAGCTTGAACTTGGATTTTTTGTTTCTTTCTTTCAAGTAAAAGTTTCATAGCTCTTTCAAGCTCAACCTCTTTACTGTCTAGTATCTCTTTTGAATCTTTAAAAACTTTTGAGAAATTTTTTAAAGCATATGAGTTCTCTCTATTTTCTAAATGTATCTTTGAATGTTCTATCTTTTTCTTAATAAGAGATGTAAGATATTTTTTATCATCTTCTAACATCTCTAACACATCTTTTTTTACTGGAATTGCTATTTCAGCACTCTGAGTTGGAGTAGCAGCTCTTACATCAGCCACTAAGTCTGTAAGTAAAAAATCTATCTCGTGACCTACTGCAGAAATTATTGGCTTTTTACAATTATAAAACGCCATTGCAACTTTCTCTTCATTGAAAGCCCAAAGATCTTCGATACTTCCTCCACCACGTCCAGCAATAATAAGATCAATTTCTGGAATTTTATCCAAAGTTTTTATCCCCTCGATAATCTCCTCTATTGCTCCATCTCCTTGAACTTTTGCTGGATATACATAGATATTTATATTATCCATTCTTTTTCTTGATGTTGTTATTATATCATAAAGTCCAGCTCCATTTGAAGAGGTAACTACACCGATGTTTCTTGGATATTTTGGAAGTGGCTTTTTATTTTCTGATGAAAAATATCCCTCTTCTTCCATTTTTTCTTTTACCATTTCAAGTTTTCTATAAAGTTCCCCCATAGAATTTTCTTTTTCTATATGACGAACTAAAATTTGAAAATCTCCACGAACTTCATAAAATCCCACATCTCCAAAAATTGTAACACTGTCTCCCTCTTTCAGATCTTCTGGAATTCTTTTTAATTTATAACTAAAAGCTGCACATTTTATCTGAGATTTTCTATCTTTTATAGTAAAATATAGATGTCCACTTTTATAATAAGTTACTCCTGAAAGCTCTCCTTTTAAAAAAAAGTTATGGAACTCTGGTACATCATCTATAAAATTTTTAACTATTCTATTAAATTCACTTACTCCATAAATTTTATCTTCCATTATAACTCCAATAACATCTCTTTAAGTTTGTTCATCTTATCTCTCTTAAGGATAGCTGTTTCAAAATCAAGTTCTTCAGAACATTTTTTTATCTCCTTAAGAAGTTTTGAAATCTCTTTTTCAATATCGGTTTTTGATGTAAAGTTCATCTCTGATGCTTTTTTAGTTTCCTCTATATCCAATCCATAATCAAGATTTAAAACTTCCTCAGATACCTCTCTTATTATAGATTTTGGGTCTATATTATTAAATACATTATATTCTTTTTGAATTTTTCTTCTTCTTTCAGTTTCCTCTATTGCTTGAGCCATAGATTTTGTGATAATATCTCCATAGAGAATAGCTTTTCCATTAATATTTCTTGCAGCACGACCAATAGTTTGGATTAAAGATCTTCTACTTCTTAAAAATCCCTCTTTGTCAGCCTCTAAAATTGCTACCAATGAAACTTCTGGAATATCAAGTCCCTCTCTCAAAAGATTTATTCCAACAATTACATCTATAGTTCCATATCTTAGTTCTCTTATTATCTCTATTCTTTCAAGAGTATCAATGTCAGAGTGCATATATTTTATTTTTACACCTAAGGCTGCATAATATTCTGTTAACTCCTCTGCCATTTTTTTGGTAAGAGTTGTTACCAAAACTCTCTCTTTTTTCTTTACTCTCTCACGAATTTCTTCCAACAAATCATCAACTTGATTTTCTGTTTTTCTTATCTCTATCTCAGGATCAACTAAACCTGTTGGTCTTATAAGTTGCTCTGCAATATTTCCTTTTGATTCCTCTATTTCAAAATCTCCCGGAGTTGCTGAGATAAATACTGTTTGATTTGATATTTTCCTAAATTCTTCAAATCTTAGTGGTCTATTGTCCAATGCTGATTTTAATCTAAAACCATTTTCAACTAAAGATTCTTTTCTAGCTCTATCTCCGTTGTACATTCCACCGATTTGTGGCACTCCAATATGTGATTCATCTATAAATATTAAAAAATCTTTTGGAAAATAATCTATCAAAGTGTCTGGTCTTTCATTTGGTTTTTTACCACTTAAATATCTTGAATAATTTTCTATCCCTTTACAGTGACCTATCTCTTGAATCATTTCAATATCATAAGTAGTTCTTTGTTTAAGACGTTCTGCTTCTAAAATTTTTCCAGCATTTTTAAAATCTTCAACTTCTTTTGTCATATCCTCTTTTATCTCATTTATTATTGACTCGAGTTTTTCTTCCTCTGTTAGATAATGAGTTGAGGGATAGATAACAATTCTTTGAATATTTTTTTGAATTTTTTGACCAGTCAAAGTATTTATAGTAGATATACTTTCTAAATCATCACCAAAAAATTCTAAACGATAACCCATCTCCATATAAGATGGATAAATATCTATGACATCTCCTTTGATTCTAAATTTTCCTCTCTCAAAGGCAATATCGTTTCTTTCATATCTTAGATTAATAAGTTTTTCTAAAAGTTCTGACCTATCATAACCAGTTTTCAGATCTATTGGGATTGTCATTTTTTTATAAGTTTCCGGAGAACCTAACCCATAAATTGCTGAAACTGAGGCAACAATAATCACATCATCTCTATTAATAAGAGCTGCTGTAGCTGCATTTCTAAGTCTATCTATATCATCATTTACTGATGAATCTTTTTCTATATAAGTATCAGTTGATTTTATATAAGCCTCTGGTTGATAATAATCATAATAAGATACAAAATACTCAACTGCATTTTCTGGAAAAAATTTCTTATACTCAGAATAAAGTTGAGCTGCCAAAGTTTTATTTGGAGCAAGTATCAAAGTAGGTTTTCCAACTTCTGCTATAACATTTGCCACAGTAAAAGTTTTTCCAGACCCAGTAACTCCCAAAAGCACTTGATCTTTTACACCTTTTTTTATATTATCCACTAAAGTTTTTATAGCTTGTGGTTGATCTCCTGTTGGTTTAAAACTTGAATGTATCTTAAACATAAAATCACCTAATAAAAATAAAATATTTTATATATTAATTGTATAATATTTTCGAAATAAAATAAAGAAAAAATCTATATTAGCTCAGAATAGATTGAGAAATTTATATTTTCCCAAGTTATTTTCATATTACTTGTCATTGTAATTTTTACCATTCTACTGCTGTCTAAAATTCTTTTTACTGATTTATCAAAAAGAATATGAGCATCTTTTTTATCTTTTTTTACAATTTTTTGAATTTTACTATTTGGTTCTATAAAATTATCATTATAATCATCAAGACTTTCAATAGACATTGTGATTATTAAATCTTTATCTTCACACTCTCTATCTTTTATCCCTACAACACGAGCAACAGATCTTAAAAGATACTCTTTTTTTAATTTTTTAGGAACTACTATCTCAGTTTCAAAATAATCAGTAAACTCTCCATCACTTTCAAAACTAAAATCATATTGACTTAAAGTTTGCTCTCCGCAGATGTCAACTTGCATTTTTCTTTTTATCTGTTTTATATCTTTATAAGCTCCTAAAAGATACATTAGTTTTGTAACTGCTGCCTCTGGAGTAAGATCAGTTCCACTTATTACTCCAATATCAGTTAATTTTGCACTTGCTTCATAAAGTCCCATTTTTACAAAACCTTTTGTACATTGAGTTATATCTATTATAACTATTTTTTGGGATGAGATATATTCTAGAAAATCTAAAAACTCTTGGCTTGTTGGAGCGTTTCCATTTCCATAAGTTTTAAGAATAACCCCTTTTATTCCAGACCCTTCCTTAAAAATATTTTTCAGATAACTAAAATTTAACCCTGGGAAAAGTTCTAGTACAATAACTTCATTTGAAAATCTTTTATCTAAATAAAATTTTTCGTGGCTAGGTTTTAAAATTCTATCTTTTATAATTTTTATATCTCCTCCAACCTCTCCTATTGCTGGATAGTTTGGTGAAGAAAATCCAAAATAATTTGTTGCATCTATTTTTCTAGCTCTGTTTCCTCTAAGGAGAGTATCTCTAAAAAATATCGCTACCTCTGGTACAAGTCTAACTCCATAAACTTCATTTCCAGCTATTTGAATAGCTGTAATAAGATTTTGTAA
Source organism: Fusobacterium perfoetens (assembly GCF_021531475.1). Classification (NCBI taxonomy): domain Bacteria; kingdom Fusobacteriati; phylum Fusobacteriota; class Fusobacteriia; order Fusobacteriales; family Fusobacteriaceae; genus Fusobacterium; species Fusobacterium perfoetens. The sequence continues at coordinate 27,524 of NZ_JADYTX010000009.1, forward strand.
AGCATCACTTCTTGGAAATTGAAGTGGTACTTGAGAACCTGTAAGAATTATAGGTTTTGAAAGATTTTTACACATAAATGAAAGTGCTGAGGCTGTAAATGCCATTGTATCTGTTCCGTGAAGAATTACAAATCCTCTATATTCATCATAAAATTTTTCTATTATCTCACCTATTTTTACCCAAACTTCTAAACACATATCTGATGAATCAATAAGTGGGTCTAACTGACAATAATCAGTTGGAAATTTTTCAAGAATAGGGTGTTCTTTTGCTATTTCGTGCCAATCTTTAGCAGGTCTTAATGGACTAGTTGGATCATTAGGGTCATTATGTACCATTCCAATAGTTCCACCTGTGTTAATTATCAATACTTTTTCTAACATCTTTTCCCCTCCAAAAAATATCTTTTCAAGTGATTATACCATAAAATCTAAACTAATGAAATAATAAAAAAGACTGCTCAAAAGGATGTTTTATCAATTTGATCAGTCTAATATTTTATTAAGCTAGGAAATATCCATTGCTATTTAATATTTCTTCAAAACTTTTTATATTTTCATTTTTTATTATAATATGAAAATTTTCAGCCTTTAATATAAGTTTTGAAATCTCTCTATTAGAAGAGATAAAGTTTATTAAATTTTTATCTTGTTTAATTTGTAAAACAGAATAATCATTAAGAATTTTTACTGATGTCATTCTTTCTAAAAGCTCCTTAAATAGATTTTCCCATATTTCTCCAGGGTTTTCAGATATTTTATTTCTAAATTCTTGAATTTTTTCCTCAAGCTCAGCTCTATTGCTGATTTTTTTCAAGAAACTCTCTGATGAAATTTTAAATTTTGTAGGAGATATTTTTGTTCCAATGCTTTCTAGGAAAAGTGTTCTTACCGGGGCTTCTCCTACAACAGTGGCTAAAAGGAAATCGTCCTCTAAATAAACACTTCCTTCTTCTACCTGTTTAAACTCATAATTTTTTCTTTTTCCAAAAATATATTCTCCAAGTTTTGTAAGTTTAAACCCTTTTATTCCATCATATTTTGATAAATATCCGTGTCTTAGATATAAAGATTTTTTTCCAGTTGGTGCTGTATAATAAATTTCTAAAACTCCAAAAGTTCCTAGAATAAATAGTATAGATTTTATAAATGGCTCTATTATATACCCTTGATAATTTTCATAGGTAGAAAGTTTTGTTCTCTCATAGTTTGCTTCATTTATATATACATGTTCATACACAGCATCTACATTTAAAATTTCTATAAATTTATCATTATAAATAATATAGTTTATAAGATTATCAACACTTATTATTTTATCTGGAGAAATATCTTGTAAAATATCTCTTATTGTATGGATTCCTCTTATGACTTCACTATTATTTTTCTTAGGTTTTCCATATCCTTTCAGATAATTTAGATAAAGTCTTGAATAAGTGTAGTTATCATCTATTAAGTTATCTCCATTTAAGAAATCAAGTATTATATTTTTTAAATTATTCCCTCTTAGATAAGTTCCATTCAAGTATTCTTTTTTTAGAATATAGAAAAATAGTGCTATTGTTTCAGTTTTTAGGAAATCCAAATCATTTAGATTTTTATAATATTCCTCAATATTACAATATTTATGCATTCCTATTTTTGAAGATTTTAGTAGCTTTCCACTTGTAGAAAGTTCTAGTTTTCCATCATTGAAAAAATTAAAATATTTTCCAAGATTTTCAATTATACTTTCTTCATTATTTCCAACAGACCAATTTTCATTTTTATTTACTGTATAGATAAAACACTCTCTATTTTTTGGTAGGAATTGTCTATACCATCTAACAATATCATTATCTATATAAAGATATTCATTTTTTTGATTATCCTCTCCATATTTAAAGAAAGCATATTTTTCATTTAAGTCTACCACAGCAGAAAACTTTTGCTCTTTTCTAAAGAAAATTGCTCTCTCCTCTTGTGAGATTATATATTTTCCATTCCAAGCAATCTCATTAAAAATCTTTTTTATTCCCTCAGGTAAAGTTTTAAACACTGCTATAAAAACTTCTTCCCTTGCTAAAGATTGCTCCAAAAGATCAAGGAATTTTATCTTTGGACTGTTTTCTGTCAGAAGAGAAACTTCAAAAAGTCCTAAGTTTATCCCTATATAACCTTCTGCTATCCATTTAATAAAATATGTTTTAAAAAGGTCGTAAAGCATCTCTTGTGAATAAAAATTATCTAACGCCTTTCTAAACCTATCTCTACTAATTCCCAATTTTTTTCTCCTTAACTTCCTAAAATAAATTCAATATCCTCTTCACTTAAGAATTTGAAGTTTGCTCCCTCATCAGATATTAGATTTTCTATAAGAAGACTTTTTGCTTTTTGTAATGTTAATATTTTTTCCTCTATTGTATCCTTAAGTATCATCTTATATGCAAAAACTGTGTTATCTTGTCCAAGTCTATAAGCTCTATCGATAGCTTGATTTTCAACAGTTTTATTCCACCAAGGATCATATATAAATATTGTATCAGCTGCTGTAAGGTTTAAACCTACTCCTCCAGTTTTCAAAGTCATAACAAAAACTTTATAACTTGAATCGTTTTGGAATTTGTCAACAAGTGAGTGTCTATCTTTTGTATCTCCTGTCATTGATAGATATTTTATTCCTCTCTCACTTAATTCTCTACAAATACTATCTATTGATGAAAGATAGTTTGCAAATATTAAAACCTTATGATTATTTTTTACAGCCTCAATGGCATTTTCTATAACAGCTATCTTTTTATTTGAGTAAAGAGCTGGATTTTTATTTTCTGGGCAACTTGCAATCTGTCTTAACTCATTTAGAGCTTGAAGAATACTAAATTGACTTTTATTAAGTCCATTTGTTTTTATACTTAAATGAACCAAATTATAATAATAAGCTCTTCTCTCTTCGTAGAATCTTTTTTGTTCTTTATTCATCTCTATAAACAGAGTTTTTTCAATTTTTTCTGGTAAGTCCTTAAGAACTTCTTTTTTAACCCTTCTTAAAATAAATGGGTAAATTCTTTTCTTTAACTCTTCCATTGCATTTTTGTCGTTATCTTTTTGAATTGGCAACATATAATATCTATTGAAGTTTTCTATTGAACCAAGCATTGTTGGGTTTAAAAATCTAAACAATGAGTAAAGCTCTAAAAGATTATTTTCAATAGGTGTTCCTGAAAGAGCAAGTCTATATCTTGTATTTAAAAGCATTATTGCTTTGTTAGCTTGTGAATAGATATTTTTTATATTTTGTGATTCGTCTAAGATTACAAAATCAAGTTTTATATCTTTTAACTCTTCTATATCATTTCTTATTGTTCCATAAGTTGTAAGGATAACTTCATAATTTTTAAAAGTTTCCATATCTCTATTAGTTCCGTAGTAAATTCCAACTTTTAAATCTGGACTAAACTTATTGATCTCACTTTCCCAGTTAAAAACAAGACTCTTTGGCATAACTATCAAAGTTTTTTCACTAAGTTTTTTCTTATGAAGATTTGTTATTACTGCAATAGCTTGTAAAGTTTTTCCAAGTCCCATATCGTCAGCTAAACAAGCTCCAAGATTATTTTCTAAAAGATAAGTTATCCAATGGTAACCATATTTTTGATATTCTCTAAGAGTTGCATTTATCTTTGGAAGATTTTTATCAACAGAGATATCATTTATTCCCTCAAAAAAGTTTCTTTGTGGATTTTGCCCATCTTCAAAAATCTTTTCATTGATAAGTTCTTCTATGATAGGAAGATCAAAGAAAGATATTTTTACATTTTCTGAAGTGGCATTTTCAAAAACTCTTTCAAGTTTTTCTATATATTTTTTATTTATTATTGCATTAGTTCCATCTCCAAGAACTATATACGAATCTTTTTTAAGTCTATTTAAAAGATCTATGATACTAAATTTTTCATCACCAATCTCTACTTCTAAATTTCCCTCTAAGAAATCTATTGAAGTCGTAAGTCTTCCTACAAGTTTTGGTTTTATAAATTTGATATTATATTTCTTTAATTTATCAGAACCAACTATTCTATATTTTGTAGCAAGTTGGAATAGATCCTTTGTGATAAACTCTTTAGCAATCTCCTCTTGAATTATCAAAAGATTATTTTCATCTAAATAATACCCAGAACGAATTGAAAAATTTCTTTGATGTTTTACAAGAAGTTTTACTATCTCATCTACTACTAACTCAAAAGTTTTGTAATTTACTTCACAGATAAATACCTTTTTCTCAAGATTATTGATAACTATTATTTTTTCTAAATCATTTGTCTTTATAAAAGTATCACTTAAACTTGAAAAAAATGTTTCAACCTTTAAGAAAAGACTGTTATCCTTTGAAATTTTTTCAATAGATAGTTGTGGTACTCCCTCTATTTCACTTCTTTCCTCTATTGTATAATCTAGATAATCAATCTCTAAATCTTTTATATAGTGGTTAGCAAGTGAAAGATACCCTTCAATATTTTCCTTTGAAATCTCTGTATTCAACTCTTTTATAAAACGAATATCATCTATAAAATTATCAAAGGAGTAAATTACACCTTTTCTATAAATCAAATTTTCACTGATAATCTGAAAATCAAAATATTTTTTATTAAGAAGTAACTCAGACTTTAGATTAAATTCGTCTCCCTCTATCTCACGAATTTTTAAAGTAAGAGTATTTTCTTCAAAACTCCAAAGAATTTTATTAAAATTTTCATCTACAAAATTATCTATATTTTTCAAATTGTAAATAAATTGTCCAGCATCTTCCAAATAAAGTTCCTTTGTAGAAGACACATCTCCCCACCCAGAAAAGAAATCATCAGTCTCAACATCTTGTAAAATATCTACAATAGTTTGAATATGCTCATCTTGTATATCATAATCTGAAAAATTTGAAATTTTTTCTTTTTGACTGTCAACGGCTTTTATGTACCCTCCATTTTCATCAGAGCTTAACATAAAATATATTTCATTTTGATTTTTTAAATTATTCATTAATTATCCTCATCTTAAAAAATTTTCAGAACAATATTATATCATACTTATTCGTTTTTAGCAAGAAACCTATTTTTCACAAGGTCAGTTTAAAAAATTTTAATTTAATTTTTCTTCAAAATATTTTTTTAAAAATATCTCAATTCCATCTTCATCATTTGTTTTTTCAGTGACATATTTAGATAATTTTTTTACATCATCTATGGCATTTTTCATAGCTACTCCGTGTCCTACTCCTTGAATCATCTCCAAATCATTTTCAGAATCTCCAAAGGCCATACACTCTTCCATTTTTATTCCTTTTGAGGCTAAAACTTCTGTCAAAGCTTTTCCTTTATTTATATCTTTGTTTAAAACTTCTAAATACTGAGCTTGTGTAAAAGTTATATAAGCTCTATCTCCCATTAAATCTTTTAACTGTCCTTTTAAATCATTTAAAAAGTTTTCATCATTATCGATGATAACTCCCTTTGTGATATTATCTGGAGATATTTTATTTATATCTACAAGAATTGGGGTAAGTCCAGAATTTTTTACATAAATTTTTGTACTATAACTATCTAAACTTCTCACATAACAAATATCATCTTGGAAAAGATTTATCTCAATATCTTTTCTTTTAACAAAATCTATCAAATCTTTCGCTACATCTTTTGGAAGTATTTTATTTACTAATACTTTATCTTTATTATCCTCAATTGAAGTATCTACTATTTTTCCTCCATTATAACAAATAGCTGTTATTGGCAGATCCAAATCTTTTAAAGTTGGTATTGTTGAAGAATATGGACGTCCTGTAACTATTAAAATTTCCATTCCTTTTTGATAAAGTTCTCTTAAAACTTTTTTTGCACCAACTGGTAATTTTTTTTGGCTATTTAGTAACGTCCCGTCCAAATCAAATGCTAATGCTTTTATCATAATTTTTCCTCCGTCAATTTTAGGTTTTGATTTTTTAATAATTTTCTGAATTTTATTTTATATACAACAAAAAGTGTCAAAGCCTCTAAGTTCCATTGTAAAACTGTTATCCACCAAAAATATGTAAGTGGTTTTTTATTTAGGTACAAGAAATAATACATCAAAGGTAATCTTATTAGCCAGTTGCAAACAAAACTTACCTTAAATGGAGTTTTTGAATCTCCTATCCCTTTGAAAGCTCCTGAACAAGTCATTCCAAGAGATGTTCCAATCTGTTGGAAACAAGCTATCTGTAAACATAAAGCTCCCAGTGCTATTACTTCCACTTCCTCTTTTTTTATAAAAAGTTTTATTATATCCTTTGAGAAGAAAAAGAAAATTAACCCAAAAAATCCCATTATAATTCCAGAAAGTATAGCTGTTGTATTTATATATTTTTTAGCCTTTTCAAAATCTCCCTCTCCTGTACAATGTCCCACAAGAGCAGTACAAGCAAGAGAAAATCCCCAACCGGGCATAAAACTAATACTTTCTATTGTGACAGAGATTTGGTTTGCTGAAAAAGCAAGACTTCCAAGTGACATAACAATAGTTACACCGATTAACTTTCCTATACTAAAAGCTCCTTCTTGAAGAGAGGCTGGTATAGAAAATCTTAAAATATCTTTTGCTATTTTTTTATCAAATTTTGAAAAGAATTTAAGTTTTATTGGAAGAGTTCTTGTTCTATAAAGTAAAAAAGAAAAACAACTTATTCCAGCTGTGGCTGTGGCAATAGCTGCTCCTGGAACTCCAAGCTCTGGTAATCCAAATTTTCCAAAAATTAAAACATAATCAAGCCCTAAATTTACAAAGTTTGCTATCATTGCCCCATAAAGTGGAGTACGAGTATCTTTACAACCTCTAAAAATTCCACTGAAAATATTTCCTATCATTGTGAAAAACATTCCCACAGAACATATTCTTATATAAATAGTAGCATTTTTTATTATATCTTTTTCCGCCCCTAAAAAATTTAAAATTTTATCAGCAAAAATAAAATATGTAAGAGCCACTACAAGAGCCACACTAAATCCAAGATTAAAACCTTGGTTTGCAAACTTTGTAGTTTTTATTTCATCTTTTGCTCCAAGACCTCTTGCAATAATAGATGTCATTGCAACAGCAAGTCCCATTCCTATTAAAGTATTAATAACCGTATACATAATCTCCGATGAAAAACCTACAGAGGCAACTGCTAATTTTCCCCCATAATGTCCAACCATCATAGTATCAAATACCCAAACTAACATGTACAAAACCATCTCTCCCACAGCAGGAAGAGCTAATTTTAAAATCTCCTTAACATATGCCATGTAATTCATTATTTACCTCACAATTTTTTAAAATTTCCATCCCTTTATTATATCATAGATTAAACTATAAATCTACTAAGTAAAATCCCTAGTAGTTAAATTGTAAAAATAATATTAACTTTTTTTGTTAAAAATGATAAAATATAACGAAAAATAAAAATTTTTAGGAGAAAAAATGAATAACTCAGAAATAAATATCACTAATCAAAATGAGGTTGTTAACAATCTTTTAAATAAAAATCTAAAAATTATCCAAAGAAATGATTATTTTAATTTTTCTTTGGACTCACTACTTATTTCAAATTTTATTTCACTGGGAAAAGGTGTTAATAAAATTGTTGACCTTGGTACTGGAAATGGTGCTATTCCACTATTTTTATCTGAGAGAACAAAGGCTAAAATAACTGGACTTGAAATACAAAAAGTTTCTGCCGATTTAGCAAAAAGAAATATTGAAATAAATAGTTTAAGTGAGCAAATAGAAATTATAAATGATGATATGAAAAATTGGAAAAAATATTTCAATCACGGCTCTCAAGATGCTGTTATCACTAACCCTCCATTTTTTAAATTTAATGGGAATGAAGAATTTTTAAATGATTTAGACCAACTAACGTTAGCTCGTCACGAAATAACTATCACTTTAGAGGAGATCATCCAAGTGGCATCTTGTCTTTTAAAAGATAAGGGGTATTTTGCAATGGTACATCGTCCTGATAGAATGTTAGAAATTTTAGACTTAATGAGAAAATATGGAATTTCTCCAAAAAAATTAAGATTTTGTCATACAAAAATTGATAAACAAGCAAAGATTTTATTGATTGAGGGGATAAAATTTGGAAAAAATAGTATGACTATTCTTCCACCTCTTGTGGCTCACGACGATGATGGAAAATATTCCAAAGAGGTTCTTCAAATGTTTGAACCAATAAAATAATAATAGAAAAATAGAGAGAATTTTTTCTCTCTATTTTTTAAAATTCGTCCCAACCTTCGACAGACGAACTCATATTATAACTTGTAACAGTTCCTTCAAAAAAGTTTGCTTTTACATTTCCCTCTCCCTCTGTATCGGCAAATTTTTCAAGTTGCTTATATGGATTTTTATCAAATCCTTTATAAATAGGTTTTAATCCTATTGATTTTAATCTTTCATTAGCTAACCATCTAGTATATTTTTCAGTATTTTCCTTTGTTATTCCTAAAACCCTATCTCCAATTATATGGTTTGTCCAAGCAATCTCTTGTTCAACAGCTTTTTCAAACATCTCATAAATTATCTCATCTTTAAAGAAATTTGAATTTTCAGATTTTATCTCTTTTAAAAGTTGTTGGAATATTATTACGTGAGAAAGCTCATCTCTATTTATAAGTCTTATAATATCAGAAGTTCCCATCATTCTATTACGACTTGCTAAAAGATAGAAAAAATTAAATCCATTATAGAAATATATTGCCTCTAAAAGATAATCAGCTATTATAGTTTTAGCAAAATTTTCATCACTTTGATTTTCTATAAAATTTTGATAAATCTCTGCTATATATCTATTTCTTTCAAATAAAATCTTATCATCTCTCCATTTATCATAGATAGAATTTCTTATCTCCTTTGGTAAGATTGATTCTATTATATATTGATAAGATTGTGAGTGTATCGCCTCTTGGAAAGTTTGAATTGAAAGTATCAAATTTACTTCTGGAGCTGTTATATAATCAGAGATATTTGGAATATTGTTTGTTTGAATACTATCTAAAAATATTAAAAAAGATAAAATTCCGTTATATGCCTCTCTCTCATCAAAAGTCAAATTATTATAATCATTTTTATCTTGTGTTAAATCTATTTTTTCAGGAATCCAAAAGTTTCCCATCATATTTCTATAAAGATGATTAGCCCATTGATATTTTACATTATTAAGGTTAAAAATATTTGTACTATTACCTTTTATTATTTTTCTTTGAATAAGAGAGTCATCTCCTAAAGGATTAAAAAGTATTTTTTTATCCACTACAACTTTCACACTCCTCTTTCTCGTTGATTTTATTTGTATTTTTTTGGATAGTTCTTATATAATAAACTGATTTGCACCCCTCTTTCCAAGCTGTAAGAAAGGCGTCATAGATATTTTTTGCCCTTATATTTTTATTCAAATCAAATATAAGCTCCATTGAAACTCCTTGTGTTGTCCACTTACCAATTTTGCTCATTATTTTTATATAAGTTTCTAGCTCTATATTTTTAAATTCTTGATAAAACCAGTTTTTTTCTTTTAGATATTTTACTACTCTTGGGACTGCTCCTTTTTGATTTTTTTCAATATAGAATTTTGAAAAAGTTGGATTTACTGAGGCACAAGCTCCCATTAAAAGTGATGTTGATGTATTTGGGGCTATCGCTGTAAGCTCTCCGTTACGTATTCCATATTTTTTTACTGTATCAAATACCTCTTCCCACTCGCTAGAAAAACTTGAATTTTCTCTATACCAATCTCTATCTTTTTGGAAAAATCTTCCTTTCTCCCATTCAGAGTTTTTATACAATGGATAGACACCTCTTTCTTTTGCCAAAAGTGACGAAGATTTTATGCTATAAAGAGCTATTTTTTCAAAAAGTTTATCTACTACATCTATTGATTTTGAATAAGAGATATTGTTTTTTGCCAGATAATCAGCAAGTCCCATTGTTCCTACACCGATAGCTCTATATGAAAAATTATGTTTATCTGACTCTTTAATTGGGGTTTTTGTAAGGTCTATTGTATTATCTAGAATTCTCACAGCAAGACTAACTATTTTTTCAAGCTCACTATCCTCTATTTCAGCCAAGTTCATAGAAACCAAGTTACAAGTATGTACCTCTCCAAGTTCTACTTTTCTAACTCCTTGCCCCTCTTCTATATTTTCTGTAAAATTTTTACTTGGAGAAAAATTAGAAAAACTTTCCATACAAAGATTTCCATTTCCAATAATTCCGCTATGTTTATTATGATTTCTCTCATTTGCTGTATCTTTAAAGAAAATATATGGCATTCCTGTTTCTATTTGAACTTTTAAAATATTTTTAAATAATTCTCTAGCTTTTAAAGTTTTTCTTAAAGTAAGAGTTTTGTCATTTTCTATTTTTTCATAGATTTCTCTAAACTCATCTCCATAAATTTCACAAAGCTCAATTTCATATTTTTGTCTAATTTCATAAGGATCAAACAATGTCCAATTGAGATTTTTATCAACTCTTTCCATAAAAATATCTGATAAAACTACCTGAGGATAGATATCATAAGCTTTTCCTCTTTGGTCACCATTTTCTGTTTGAAGTTCTAAAAAACTTTCAATATCCAAGTGCCAAGAATCTAGTGCCACAGTTACAGCTCCCGCTCTTCTTCCTTGTTGATTTACTGCCACTGCTGTATCATTTATAATTTTTATCCAAGGTACAACTCCACCACTTGCATTATAATATCCATTGACCATAGAATTTTTTGCTCTTATACGAGAAATATTTACTCCCACTCCTCCACCATTTTTGCTTATTTTTGCAATGGAATCTATATTATAAAAAATAGATTCTATATTATCATCTATGGCAGTTATAAAACAAGATGAAAGATTTCCTTTTGGAAGTCTTAAGTTTGCCAAAATCGGAGTGGCTAAAGATATTTTTTTAGTAGAAAGCACTTCATAAAAACTTTTTGCTATTTTTACTCTCTCTTTTTCATTGATAGCTAAAAGCATAGCAATTACCATAAATACCTCTTGTGGGAGTTCAAAAATTTTCCCTTGATATTTTACAAGGTATCTATTAACTAGCATATTAGCTCCAGCATAATCATAAATCATATCTCTTGAATAATCCATTGATTTTTCAAGGTCGACTATCTCCTCTTTTGTATATTTCAAAAGCCTTTTATCATAGATATTTTTTTCCACCAAAGATGTTATAGTTTTATAAAAATCTCCATAAGAAAATCCTCTATTTTCCTCTACATCGTCTACTAACTTTTTCATCAAAAGTTTTCCAGCTAAATAAGTCCAATCACTCTCTTCATAACTTGTAAAAGATACTGTTTTATTTATAATAATATCATAGATTTCTTTTATCTCTCTTTTTTGAAAATTTTCTATATTTTCCTCTATATAATTTATTAAAAAATTATAATCTACTTCTAAATTTTTAGAAAATTTTAAAATATCATTTTCTATATCTTTTATCTTTTCTTTATATTTTTTTATTTTATCCATTGGCAACTCCATTTCTATTAAAATCACAATATAATGTGTTTTATTTTTTTTACACCACTATATACTGGAATATTATCACATATTTTTATAGTTTTTTCAACTTTTTTATTTTATAATTTTGGAAATCTTTTTAAATTCTTTAAACATCATAATATAATTTTTATTTTCTATTTTTTTATTTCTTAAACAATTTTTGTTTAATTTTTAGTTGTTTATATACTTTTTGTTTAATATTGTTTAAATTAATAAAATTAAAAACTTATGAAAATAATTTTATATAAAATGTTTAAAAAATTTTGTTGACTTTATAATTTTTTTATTCTATAATAGGTACTATAAAAATAAAACTTGGGGAGGATTTATGGAAATTATTAATTTTTTAGAAAAAATTATTGTTGCTACTGTAATGTCTCTTAACAAACTTTTGTGGGGAGATTTTATTAATTTACAATTTGGTGAAACTACAATAGGACTGAGCATTATGGTTCTTATTCTTTTACCAGTTGGAATATTTTTTACTTTCAAAACTAAATTTTTACCTTTCAGACTTTTTCCTGAAATGATAAAAGTTACATTAGAGCCAAAACATTCTAATGATGAAAAATCAATATCTGGTTTACAAGCTCTTATTGTTGCTACTGCTTGTAGAGTTGGAATGGGAAATCTTGCTGGAGTTGCAGCTGCTATCTCTTTTGGAGGAGCTGGAGCTGTATTTTGGATGTGGGTTGTTGCTTTATTTGGAGCAGCTACTGCTTTTATAGAATCTACTCTTGCACAAATCTACAAAGAAAAAGATCCATTATATGGTGGATTTAAAGGTGGTCCTTCTTACTATATAAGTAGAATGAGATTGATGACAGAAGTTAGAACTAGCGACCTTTGTGTTGAAGATAACCTTGATGAAGCTGATGTTGCATCTACAAGATTCGGTACTCGTTTTAGACAATCTTGTAGTTTTAGAGGAGTGGCTATATTGTTCTCTTTATCAGGTTTAATCTGTTGGGCTGGTATAAGCCAAATAGTTGCAAACTCTGTTTCTCAATCATTTGTTAATGCTTTTAACATTCCAGTTCTTCACACTACAATAGCTTTGGTCGTTATTTCTGGAATTATAATTTTCAAAAAAAATACTGTTGTAAGTATTCTTGATAAAGTTGTACCTGTAATGGCTTGTTTATATCTTTTATTAACTATATTTATTATGGTAAAAAATATCGGTGCTATTCCTACAATGTTCAAAGAAATTGTTTCTCAAGCTTTTGGAATAAAACAAGTAGTTTCTGGAGGATTTGGAGCTGTTCTTATGAATGGAGTTAAAAGAGGATTATTCTCTAATGAAGCTGGTTCTGGTTCTGCACCAAATGCTGCTGCAGCTGCTGACGTTTCTCACCCAGCAAAACAAGGACTTATCCAATCTTTTGGAGTTTTTATAGATACTTTATTTATTTGTAGCTGTTCTGCTTTTATTATTCTACTTGCACCAAAATCTGTTACTGATGGATTAATGGGAATGGATCTACTTCAAAGTGCTATGAACTACCACATTGGAGAAATAGGAGTTATCTTTATAGCAGTTATTCTTTTTCTATTTAGTTTCTCTACTTTCTTAGGTGTAATGTTCTACTCAAGAAGTATTTTATCTTTCTTATTCGGAGATAAGTGGTGGCCACAAAATACATATAAAGCTATTGGACTTGTTATGCTTTTCTTCGGAGGAATTGCTCAATACAACTGGGTTTGGGAGTTAGGAGATTTAGGAGTGGCTTTAATGACAGTATTTAATATGATGGCTCTACTTCCTCTTGGAAACCAAGCTATTGCTTCTTTAAAAGATTATGAGAAAAAATATCTAAAAAAATAATTTTATCCTGAAATATAAAAATGCTGAAAGGAAAATCCTTTCAGCATTTTTATATTTTCTGATGCCCTTCTACATCAAGAAATTCTTTATATTTTTCAAAAACTTTTGTTCCATCAGCAAGCCCTAATTTATACACTTCAAAAAGTTTTTCCTTGCTCTTTTCAAATTTATCTATCTCAATAGGTTTTTCAGGTGCTACAACAAAAGCTTTCCCTTCTTTTTCCATCTCTCTAATGTATTCCAATATAGAATTATATCTTTCATGGCGATTGAAAATTAGTTCCACAAGTTTTGGGTACTTTCTATAAAGAATATCAAAAAACCATCTTCCCTTTGTAGCAGATTTTTTATAATTTCTATCCCTAGTAAGGACTACAATTACTTTATCACAGCCCTCTTCAAAGGCTCTTTTAATAGGAATCGGATCTCCTATTCCTCCATCAAGATATTTTTTCCCTTTTATTGTTACAATGGGTGAAACTATAGGTAAAGATGTTGAAGCACGTAAAATAATATTTCTATCTTCTTTTTTCAGAGCCTCTTTTCCGTAGTATTCTTCTTCTCCAGTTTCTATATTAGTAATTCCCACTCTATAATCACATTTTGAATTAAAACAACTTTCATAATCAAAAGGATCTAATTTTTCAGGAATATCATAAAAAAGAAAGTCCATTCCAAAAAGAGAACCTGTTTTTAGATAACTCCAAAAACTTAAATATCTTTTGTCATCGATATAGTTTATATTTGTTCTCATTCCTCTTTCTTTCTGCCAAGAAACATAAGAAGCTCCATTTGTACAACCTGCTGACACACCTATAAGATAATCTGCACAATAATTTTTATTTATAAGAGAGTCCAATACACCTGCTGTATATACTCCTCTCATTCCTCCACCTTCAAGTACTAATCCTATCTTCATAATTTTCTCCTAAAAACTTTTAAACCTTATAATATATTTTACTACAAATTTATTTTTATAGTATACCATAATTTTTTTATTAAGAATAAGAAAGATTTAAAGAGTTTTTATAAAGTTTCTAAAATATCAACTACTTCTTCAATGGAAAGCTGTCCAAAAAACATTTTACTATCATTTATTATAATAGCTGGAACATTCACAAGGTCATATTTTATTTTAAAATCCTTGTGTGAAAATACATCTATAGCCTCTAGACTTATATTTTTATTCTCTACTACTATTCTTTGACAAGATTGAACAGTCTCTGCACATCTATGGCAATCTAAAGAGATTCCTATTTTTAGATCTAATTTTTTATCAATTTTTTTTATTCTTTCTATTATACTTTCATTTATTTTTTGACCTGGACCAGCTACATTATACATAGCCAGTATAAAAGAATTTAACTCTTGTCCAGTAGGTACTGCTGTGTATTTTATTCTTGAAAATTCTCTATTTTCATCAAGTATCACAACAGCTGGTAATTTTTCAAGATTAATTTCTTTATTTTTAAGTTCTAAACTTTCTTTTTCAAAAATTTTAACAAATATTTTTTCACTTGTTGAGGCGATATCTTGAACCATCTCTATCATATCTTGAGTTTCTTCTGATTCCTCTCCCTTTATTACAACAAGTTCTATCTTTTTTTCAAAAATCTTTGTTATATCTGCTAATTTACTTTTTAACTCATCGTCCAACATCATTTTTTATTTCTCCTTTGATTAAAGTTTTCCTATCAAATCAATTGTTGGCTTTAAACTTTCCTTACCTGGTTTCCATTTAGCTGGACAAACTTCTCCATTTTCTCTTACAAATTTAGCAGCTTGCAATTTTCTTAAAAGTTCGCTTGCCTCTCTACCAATCCCATTAGAATGAACTTCATAAGCTTGAACAACTCCCTCTGGATCAATGATAAAACTTCCTCTCAATGCAAGTCCCTCTTCTTCTATCATCACTTCAAACATTCTTGAAAGTTTCCCTGTTGGATCTGCTATCATTGGATATTGTACTTTTTTTACTCTTTCTGAAGAATCATGCCAAGCTTTATGAACATACTCTGTATCTGTTGATACTGAATATATTTCACAATTCTCTTTTTTAAAATCTTCATATAGATTAGCTAAATCTTCTAACTCTGTTGGACATACAAAAGTAAAATCTGCAGGATAAAATACAACTGCTGACCATTTTCCTCTCATATTCTCATCTGTTATATCTATAAATTGACCATTATGAAAAGCCTTAGCTTTAAAACTTTCTACTTTTTTACCTATTAATGACATACTTCCTCCTTCATTAACTTAAAATAAGTTTTAAATTGTAATCTTTACAATAAAATTATAGCACCTCTAATCTAATTTTTCAATTTATTTTTTTATTGCTTTTCAAGGATTTCTATCATCTCTTCTAAATTCATTTGTCCAAAATAAAGGTTTTTGTCGTTAACTACTATAGCAGGTACTCCAACAATATCATATTTTGTTTTAAACTCTTTATGAGTTATAACATCTATAACTTCTAAATCAATATTTTTATTTTTAGAAACTATAAATTGTGTAGCTCTAACTGTCTGAGGACATCTTGTACATTTTAAAGAAACACCTATTTTTACATTTATTTTTTTATCTAATTTATTTATTCTTTCTAATAAATTTTCTCTTACTTTTTCCTCTTCACCAACTATATTATTCATAGCTTGTAAAAAAGATTCCAATTCATGTTCAATAGGTATTGTTGAATATTTTATTCTTGCATATTTTCCATCTTTGTCTAATAAATAAAGAGCAGGTAATCTTACTAATGATATTTTATCTTTTAAATATTCATCATTAGCTTCATAAATTTTAAATTTTATTTTATTACTTATCTTACCAAGCTCCTCACTAACTTCTAAGATTTTTTTATTTTTTTCATCATCTTCAGATTTTACAAGGACAAGTTCAATCTCCTCTTTAAATTTATTTGTAGTTTCTTTTATAAGATTAAGCATCTCTTCAGAAAATACTCCTTGAGGTTTTTCTTCTATTTGTACTTCTTTTTTTATTTCAACATTACTATTATTTTTTATTTTATAATCATATAGACATTTCTCTACATCAGAGATAGCGATTGCTCCATCAGCTACCGCTGTAACAAGCTGTCTTAAATATTTTTGTCTAATATCTCCTACTGCATAAATCATATCAAGATTTGTTCTCATTCTTGTATCAGTTAAAATATATCCATCATCATCTAAATCTATTTTTCCTTTGTATAAGGCTGTTTTTGGTTCTTGCCCTACAAAAACAAAGACACCTATATTTTCTCCATCTTCTGAGCTATATTCTACCACTTCTCCAGTAATATTGTTTTTAGTTTTTATTTTTCTTGCAAGAGAATCTCCGCTTACTTCCAACACTTCACTATTAAAACTAACTTCTATCTTTGGATTTGTTAGAACTTTATCAGCTATAGACCTTGCACAAGTAAATTCTGGTTCTCTTGCTATTATATGAACTTTTTTTCCATATCTTGTTAAAAATAAAGCTTCTTGACAGGCTGCAAATCCAGCTCCAATAACAAAAATATCTCTATCTACAAAAAATTCTCCATCACAAGTAGCACAATAGCTTATTCCTTTACCTCTGTATTCTTCCTCACCTTTAAAATTAAGTTTTTTATGAACTAAACCAGATGCTATTATTACACTACGTCCTTCGTACACTCCTGATTGAGTAATAATTTTTTTTATATCTTGTGAAAAATTAACTTCTATTACTTCTGTTTGTACAAAACTAACTCCAAAACTTTTGGCTTGCTCTCTCATTGCTTTCATAAGCTCTGATCCTGAAATTTTTTTCATTCCTGGATAGTTTACAACTTCATCTGTTAAACTTATTTGACCACCAAGATTATCTTTTTCTATCATCAAAACATCTAATTTGGATCTTCCACCATAGATACCAGAAGTTAATCCAGCTGGTCCTCCACCTATAACGATAACATCATATATTTTAGCCATATTTTTCTCCTTTTATTAGTTAGTTTAAATAAAAAAATTCTTTCAGTAAATACTGAAAGAATTTTTGTAATGATTAAAAACTATAAAGTTATTATTGCATCTCCTGTATTTACTGAAGCGCCTTTTCCAGCGTTTACTGCTGTAACAACTCCTGATTTTGTAGAGAAAAGGTCTGTTTCCATTTTCATAGCTTCTATTACTGCTACTAAATCTCCTTCTTTTACAGTATCTCCTACTTTTACTTTAATATCTACTATTGTTCCAGGCATTGGAGCTTCTACTATTTCTCCTGTTGCTGCTGCTTTTGGTGCTGGAGCTGGAGTAGGTGCAGGCGCTGGAGCCACTGAAGCTGGTTTTGGAGCTACTGGTGCAGGTGCTGGAGCCGCTGCTACTGTTTGTTGTCCTCCTGCTGTTATTTCCTCTACCTCAACTTCGTAGACTTTTCCGTTTACATTTACTCTGTAAGCTTTTATCATTTGTGTCGATCCTCCTAATATATTTATTTTAAATATTTATTAATTAAAGTTTTTTTATGCTTCTAATTCTAAAATTAGAAAGGTCTTTTTCTCCTGCTGCTTCTACTGTTGCCATCATTGCTGCTACTTGCATTTCTGGTTCTGCTTCTAGTTTTTCTGCTGTTAATTTTTCTTTTTTAACAGTTGGTTTTTCTACTGTAGTAACTTGTTCTTCCTTTTTATCTGTTCCAAATAATTTTTTTAAAAAATCTAGCATATCTATTCACCACCATATTTTATAGGAATATATTTATTTCTTGTACTCTCTTAACTTTTGGATTATATTTATTTTCTAAGAATTTTCTAGCATTTTCTGGGAATAATGCATAACTTAGTACGTCTTCCATTGAATGTGCTAAACTTCCTATCTCTTGTCTATATTTTTCTAACTCTGGACCTATCTTATCTGCTGGTCTACAAGTTGTTGGAACTTCATTTCCTATTATTATTTTTTGCACTTCTGGATCTATCGGTGCTGGAGATTTTCCATATAATCCTCTTACATAGTCTTTTATCTCTTTTGGTACTACTTTATATCTTTGTTTCATCAACACATTAAATACTGCTTGTGTTCCTACCATTTGTGATAATGGAGTTACAAGTGGTGGGTATCCTAAATCTTTTCTTACTTTTGGTATCTCTCTTAATACTTCCTCATATTTATCCATTGCATTTTGACCTGATAATTGAGACATTAAGTTTGATAGCATTCCTCCAGGTACTTGATATATCAATGCTCTTGGTTCTGTTTCCATTACTTTTGGATTCATTATTCCATTTTTTCTATATTTATCTATTACACCTTTTAAGTAATCTGCTATCTCTCCTAATACTTCCATATTAAGTTTTGGATCTCTTTCTGTATCTTTTAAAATTTCTGCAAATACTTCTGTTGCTGGTTGTGATGTTCCTCCTGAGAATGGTGACATCGCTGTATCTATTATATCTACTCCAGCTTCTATTGCGTTTGCATAAAGAATTTGTGCAATTCCAGTTGTACAGTGAGTATGTAACTCAACTGGTAATTTTGTATTTTCTTTTATAGCTTTTATTAATTCATAACCTGTATCTGGTAGTAATATTCCTGCCATATCTTTTATACAGATTGAATCTACTCCCATCATTTCAAGTTCTTTTACTTTTTTTACATAATATTCTATTGTATGGACTTCACTTATTGTATAGGCTATACACCCTTGACAATGTCCCCCATATTTTTTTACAGAGCTTATTGTTGTTTCTAGGTTTCTAAAATCATTTAATGCATCAAAAGCTCTTATTATATCAATTCCGTTTTCTATTGATTTTTTTACAAATTCTTCCACTACATCATCTGCGTAATGTTTATATCCAAGTAAGTTTTGACCTCTTATTAGCATTTGTAATTTTGTCTTTTTTACTTTTGATCTGATAAGTCTTAGTCTTTCCCAAGGATCTTCATTTAAAAATCTTATACAAGAGTCAAATGTAGCTCCTCCCCAAACTTCCATTGAATAAAATCCCGCTTCATCCATTTTTTCAATTATCGGCATTATTTCTTCAGTTGTAAGTCTTGTTGCTATTAATGATTGAGAACCGTCTCTAAGAGATGTTTCTGTTATCTTCAATTGTGTCATTGGGCCACTCTCCTATACCTTCAGTCATTTTATTATTTTGGTTATATTTTAACACTTTATATCCATTTTTTCAACCATTTTTTACAAAACAATACTCATTAGTTATACTTTATTTGTTAATTATTTTGTTCCAAAAATTCTATCTCCACAATCTCCTAAACCAGGAATTATGTAGCATTTTTCATTTAATTTTTCATCTATTTTAGCTGTATAGATATTTACATCTGGGTGAGCTTCTTGAACTTTTGCTATTCCTTCTGGAGCTGATATTAAACACATGAAAGTTATATTTTTTACTCCTTCTCTTTTTAAATAATCGATAGCATAAATTGCTGATCCTCCAGTTGCTAACATTGGATCTACTAAGATTACTTTTCTTTCTTGGATATCTGTTGGAAGTTTACAATAATAGTAAACTGGTTTCATTGTTTCTTCATCTCTGTATACTCCGATATGTCCAACTTTTGCTGTTGGGATTAAAGAAAGTATTCCATCAACCATTCCAAGTCCAGCTCTTAATATTGGTACAACTGCAATAGCTTTATCTTTTAAAACATATCCTTTTGTTTTTTGGATAGGAGTTTCAACTTCTACTTCTTCTAATTCTAAATCTTTTGTTGTTTCGTATATCATAAGTTTTGCAATTTCATTTAGATTTTCTCTAAAAGTTTTTGTATCAGTATTTTTGTCTCTTAAGTAAGTTAATTTGTGTTCTATCAGTGGGTGTTTAATTTCTAATATTGCCATAAAATCCTCCTGTATTTTTTATTTTTTGTATTTAGTAAAAAAGCAGGACCACTGTCCTGCCTCTTCCTGCCTTATTTGTTAAGATTATATTTTTTGTTGAACTTGTCAACTCTTCCTGCTGTATCTAAGAATTTAGCCTTTCCTGTGTAGAATGGGTGGCATTTAGAACAAACAGCTACTTTAAGGTCTCCTTTTGCATAAGTTGATCTTGTTTCAAATTTTTCTCCACAAGTACATTCAACTGTAACAACTTTGTATTCTGGATGTAGATCCTTTTTCATTCATTTCACCTTCTTTCGATAATAAACTTATAAATTCACAAGAAATTTTATCATATTTTAAAGTTTTTTGCAAGTATTTTTTTATAAAGTAATTAAATCAAATAATTTTTCCTCTTTTTTTTTATTCAAATAAATGATAAAATATAATGTATTAAAAATTTTTATGAAAGGATTGAAATGGGCAAGAAATTTTACAGTTATTATATCCCAGAAACTGAAGAAATCGGAATAGTTGACAACTGGAAAGATTGTTTTAATAAAGTTTCTGGTACAAAAGCAAAATATAAATCTTTTTTAACGTATCAAGAGGCAAAAATGTGGCTTAATTATATGATTAGTCCTGACACAGCCCCTCTTCCGACACCGTTATTTTCCTCAAAGAAAAATCAAAAATTTTATGGTTGTTATTTTATTAAAGAGGAAAGTTATGAAATTTATAACACTTGGGAAGAATGTGCTAGAAGTGTAGAACAATTTAGATGTAGATATAAATCTTTTAAAACATATGAAGAGGCTGAGACATGGTGTAAAAATGGAGCGGTCTATGTAACAAAAGAAACTATCAAAAAAGAGCTTCCTGAGGGAATTTATTTTGATGCTGGCACTGGTAGAGGAAATGGTGTAGAATCAAAAGTAAGTTTTAAAGATGGAAAATCTATTTTACCTAAATTTTTTCCTGAAGAAAATATAAATGAATTTGGAAATCTTTTTTTAGGAACTTCAAAAACAAATAACTATGGAGAATTAAAAGCTCTTGATTTAGCTTTAGATGTAGCTTTAAAAGAAAATATTTTAAATATTTTTGGAGATAGTGCCCTTGTAATTGATTATTGGTCAAAAGGACATATTAAAAATGACATGGATTATGAAACTAAACTTTTATCAAAACAGGTTACCGAAAAAAGATTGGAATTTGAAAGTCTTGGCGGAACTATAACTAAAATTTCTGGTGATTACAATCCTGCTGACCTTGGTTTCCATAAATAAAGGAGGGTATTTTGGAATATATTTCAATTTTTTCAAAAAACCATATTTTTTATATTTTATTTTTTACTCTGTTTTATAGTGGACTTATTTATTCAAGAAAATTTTTGCCACAGAGAAAATTTGAAATAACAGTTGCTGTGGCTCTTAGCTTTGTAAAAATAATTACATATATGGGAAGGTATTTTATAAATCATGAGCCTTTGTATGCTCTTTGTCCTATTCATATTTGTAATGTATCTTTTATTTTAGCAGTTATATTTCTTATAAAACCAAACTTAAAAGGATTTCAGCTAGTATTTTATATGTCCCTTGGGGCATTAGCTGCTATTTTATTTCCAGAGGCAGTAAAAGTATTTCCAGATCCATTTGGAATTGCTTTCTTTATGGAACATTTCTTTATAATATTTATGATTTTTTATCAAATGATATATCTAAAATTTAAGCCTAACCTAAAAGGACTTTTTAATACTTTTATAGCTCTTAATATTTTAGCTGTGGTTGCTTATATTTTTAATAATCATTTTGGTACTAACTATATGTTTGTAAATCATAAGCCAGTATCTGCTTCACCTATTGATTATTTTGGTCCTTGGCCATTTTATATTTTAGTAGTTGAGTTTATTTTTATTGGACTTGGATTTATCTGCTATCTCATTTTCAGAGAGAAAAAACAAAAAACTTTTTAGTTTATTGACAAATAAAAAATTTTATGTTAATATTCAGTTGTTATATAACTGACGGAAAAAGTGGAAACAACCACATGAAGTATAACGATTATAATGCCGACCGTCTGGGCGAAAAAGCCTAGAAGTTCGGCTTTTTTTATTAAAAATTTTTAGGAGGTTCAAATGTCTAAATCTTTTTTAGGTCCGTCAGAAATAACTTCTGCTGTTATTGCTATGGGAATATCTCGTGGAAATGAGAAGAATATTTTTAAAACTCTTATTTCTGGATTTGTAGCTGGTATGTTTATCGCCCTTGCTGGTATTGGGCAAATTACAGCTTCACAAACTCTTGCCCAAACTTTTGATGTAGGTTTTTCAAAATTTATTGGTGCTAGCATATTTCCTATTGGTCTTATGCTTTGTGTATTCACTGGAGCATCTCTTTTTACAGGAAATAGTCTTTTAACTCTTTCTTTTCTTACAAAAGATTTAAAATTTTCTAATCTTGTAAAAAATCTTACTATTGTTTGGATAGGAAATTTTTTAGGAAGTATTTTTACAGCCTATGTGGCTTTTTATGCTGGAGTTTTTAAATCTCCTATCATTCAAAAAGTTATTTTAGACACTGGAATTTCAAAAATTAGTCTTTCTTTTTCAGAGTGTGTTGCCAGTGGATTTTTCTGCAATATTCTTGTGGCTATGGGAGTTATTATGGCAATGTGTTCAACTGACGCCACTGGAAAATTTTTAGGTTGTTGGTTTCCAGTTATGCTTTTTGTACTTTGTGGTTATCAACACGTTGTTGCAAATATGTTTATAATCTATGCTGGAAAAATCCTTTCTCCTGAAAATTTTTCTATGTTAGATATTTTTATTAAGCATTTTTTACCAACTAGTATCGGAAACTTTTTATCAGGTGGAGTTTTCTTACCACTATTTTTATATTTTTCTTATTATAAAAAATAAATTTTAAATATAAAATTAGCCCTTTTGATAGTTTCATCTTAAGGGCTAATTTTTTTTAAAAAATTTTATCTAATGGTTTCCAACAATCATTATTCATATCTTCTCTATATTCTGTATCACTATAATATAAATCATTATTTTTATCTCTTACAAATGCAAAATTATAGTTGTTCCTTTTTGCAAAATTTTTAAATGCCTCAAATTTATTTTCAGCCTGAATATCTATATTTTTACTTCCATATTTATTTTCTCCACCTTTAGTTTCAATAATCCAAATACTATCATCTTCTAATTGAATTATATAGTCTGGATAAAATAATCTTTGTTTTTCAAAAAATGTTCCATAAACTACAGATAAATAATTTTGTCCACTGTCTCCATTCTTGTAAATAAATTTAACCTTATCATTATTTTCACAATACTTCTCAAATAATCTTTCACTTGTTGACCTTATCCCATCAACTATCATAGAAGTATTATATTTTTTATATACATTCTTTTCTAAATCTTTTACATATTTTTCATATGGTAAAAATCTATAATTTTCTTCCAAAGGAATTGTAAAATCTTCAACCTTATTTGATAATATTTGAGTTTGAATTTGTTTTATTCCTTCAAATCTTCTAAAATCATCTTTTAATTTATCTGCATTATTTATAATAAATGCTGTAAATTCTTTTATTGAAAGATTTAATATTTTATATCTTCCTACACCTACATCTCTTAGAAATAAAGTTCTTAAAAGAGCATTAGTTTTCTCATAGCTTAAATCTAATATTTTTTTTAGATAATCTATTCTATTTTGTTTTTCTAATCCATGATAATGTGTATTAACTTCTATCTCTAATTCTTCATAATTTGTAGAAGTCATAAGTTCTTTGGTTTCTATATACTTTCCTGTAAGATATTTAGATTTTATTTTTGTACCAAATATATATCCATATGCTTCAAGTTTTTTTAAATTTTCAGATTTTATATTTTCTAAATTATATTCATCTTTAAAAAAGTCATAAAGTTTATTTCTCATAACTTTTTCATCAAGATAATTTCCATCTTTATTTCTCAATTCTTTTTTTAATTTTATTTCTTTTAGTTCTGATTTAAGGAAAACTCTTTGAGTTTCATAACCACCAGTTTTTATGACTTCTTGTTTATACTTTTCATCAAAAGTATAAAGATAAGAACAGTCTAAAATTTCTTTTCCATAGTGCTTTGCCCTTGGCATTCTCCTTAATCTTCCTAAAGTTTGAATTTCAAATTGTTCATTCATATTTTCTCTAAGTTTTATAAGAATTTTAGCTCTTGGACAATCCCAGCCTGTTGCTAATGCTTGTTTAAATAAAAGAAAACACGGAACAGCATCATTTTTTGTAATGCTGTCTTCTCCATTAATTTCTCCTATATTTATTTTTCCAAGTTTTTTAGATTTTATTTCTTTATCTTGTTTATTTTCAGCAGAAAACCAGCTTGCAAGCATTTTATTTTCATAAGTATATCCCATACTTTTTAACTTTTCTTCCACATATTCTATTAATTTATCATTAAGATTAGGAAATTGAATAAGTACAAGTGGTCTAATATTCTCATTTTCTTCTTGATATGCTTTTAATATTTTTTTTCTGACCTCATCAGCTTTTTCTATAAGAAGACTTGTTTCACTTTCTATTCCATCAATAGTAACTTCTCCTAAATCATTATTTATCAATAAGTATTTAGTTATAAGTTCTTCAGTTATTACATCAGCTTCTTTAATCTGATAATGTTCTGTATTTTTTCTTAAATTTGGAGTAGCAGATACTCTAATTTCATATCTTGAATTTATTGCACTTATAATATCATTAGCTTTTGAAGTATTATTTTGATGTTCTTCATCAATTATAAGAATAATTTTTTGATTATTTCTTTGACTATCAGAAATTCTATTAAAAAGATTTTTCCTTTCACTATCTCTTATAGCTCTATTTGTTTTATCTGTTACCATTTCCCAGTTAATAAAATATGTAGTCCCATTTTCAAATCCAGTATTTAATATATTATGTATATTACCTGTTTTTAGAGAATGAGAATATCTTTCCATTTTTTCTTTAGATTGTTCTTCAAGCTCTCCCTTTCCTGGAGTAAACCAACAAAAAATTGTATCAGGAAAATAAGATAAATATTTTTCTATATATGCTATGAGAAGTATTGTTTTTCCACTTCCTGTAGGGCTTTCTACAAGTATCTGCGGAAAAGACAGTTCACTTGTTGTTTTTTCAAAAAGATAGTCTACACATTTATCTTGAAATTTTTTTAATTCTATTCCTATCATAATTCTCCTACCTCTCTTAATTCACTTCTGTAATAATATTCGGGAATTTCTATTTTTTTTATATTTTTTTGCTCTAATATTAACTGCTGTTCTTTAGAAGCAAATATATCTGATGAAACAAATAATCTTATATTCTCTTTCATACTTTCATTTACAATTTCATCAAATTCTTCTTCGTCTTTAATTAAAATATTGTTTATTCCATCTATTTCACACATATATTCAAGTTCTATAAGCTCTTTTACATAATTTAGCATTTTATATTTTATAGAACTTTCTTCATCTTCAGAGAATTTAGGAATAAATTCTGTCTTAAAATATTTTAAATTATGAGGAAACTCATCTTGAATTTTACTTAATCTCTGATAAGTAACTTCTTCACAAATATTATTTTCATTATTTGTACAAAGAATATACTTTCTATTTCCTCCATCTTCTTTATTAAGGTGTATTACTGTTTGTCCTGTAGTTCCTGAACCTGTAAAAAAATCTAATATTATGGCATTCTTATTTCCTATTTCTAAACATCTTTTAATTAGAGCTATTGGTTTAGGATTATCAAATATTCCTTTTTGATTAAAAATTCTTTCTAATTCTTTACTTCCTGCTGTATTTTCAGAAATATCATTCCATAAAGTATCTATCCTCTTTCATTCATTTTCTCTTTCATTCCAGTATTTTTTTTCTCTTATTCTCTTACCTTCAAAATATAATCTATTATCATTTTCTAAATTTTTTAATTTTGCATAAGTCATTCTCCAACCTTTAGGAGGACATTTCCAAACTTTCCCAGTATTATCTATATAATCATAAGTAGTTTCAGGTCCGGGATCTTTTGGTTTTTGCAAACTTACTGTAGAATATTTTCCCCTTCCATCTCCATCATCTTTATTGAACATTTTTGCTGAACTTTCTGCCAATGGTTTATAAGTATTATTTAAAATATAATTTTTTGTTTTAGAATATAAGTATAAATATTCTGTATTTACAGTAAATTTTCCTTTTTCAGTTTTACTACTTGAATTTCTTTTCCAAATAAATTTATTTATAAAATTGTATCCAAATATCTCATCACATAATAATTTTAACTGAGCATCTTCATAATCATCTATTGAAATAAAAATTAAACCTTTTTCAGATAAAAGTTCTCTTGCTATTATTAGTCTATTTTTCATAAAAGAAAGCCATTTACTATGTTTAAAATTATCTTCTTTATCTACATAACTATCATTGTATATAAAATCTTTTCCATTTGTATTATATGGTGGGTCTATGTAAATTATATCAATTTTCCCTTTATGAGTTTTTTCAAGTAACTTAAGACTATGAAGGTTATCTCCTTCAATTAAAAAATTATAATCATTACTTTCTAAATTTTTTATTTTTCTATTCTCTATTTCTGTAAAAACAGGAATATTATGTATCATTTCTTCATCTACTCTTTCTATATGTTCTTCCCACACAAGCCCATATTTCTTTTCTGTAAGAGCATTTTCTATTTCATTTATTGCCATAAGAGTTTCATCATCTTGATGTTCAGCTCTAATTTTATTTAAAAAATTAAGCATTTTTTCTCTTTTTAACTGTGATAAATTTGCCATATTTTCTCCTCTTTTAATTAATTTTAATGTCCTTTTTATCACAGCTCTAAAATAAAAAAAACTTAAAAATAGCCATTTAATTTAAAGGTTTTTTTTAAGTTTTTAAAAATATTTAAAAGAAAATAAAAGGACGATTATTTTCTTCAGTTTATTGAAATATATCTTCTTTTTAATTTTTATATATCTATTATGATTATATCTTTTTTCTCATTTAATTCATTATAAGAGTTTTCTGATAAAACTACTTTATACATAACTCTATCATTATAACCTTTTTCTTGGATTTCATCTCCATTTTTATAGATTATCTGCTCTATCTCTGAAACTTTGTCATAAGAAAATTCTAAAAGATAGATTTTTTTAGGAATATATTCTATTATTCCAGCCTCTTGAATAGCAAGTTTTGCTGTTTTTGCATAAGCTCTTACAAGTCCACCTGCTCCAAGTTTTATTCCACCAAAATATCTTGTAGCCACAACTACCAAATTTTCAACTTCCATATAAGTTATAATATCCCCCATTGGTTTTCCAGCTGTACCTTTTGGTTCTCCATTGTCATCAACCTTAAAATATTCCTGCCCATTCTCAGTAAGTTTATATGCACTACAATTATGAGTGGCATCATAATGTTTTTCTTTTACCATTTGTATAAATCTCTCTGCTTCTTCCTTTGAGCTAACAGGTTTTATATATCCCATAAATTTTGATTTTTTTTCTTCAAACTCTATTACACATTCTCTCCCTATCGTCTGCATTCTCTCTCCTATCCATAAATTAATCTAAGTATATTTTCTATTAAAATTATCTCTCCACTCATAATAATTCTCATTATTTTATCAAGAATATTTGTATAACTTAAAAGTATTATTATAAAAAATCCAAATCTATCAAAAGTAAATATTTGAATTTTTCTATGAGTATCTAAAAAACTTGCAACTACTCTTGAACCGTCTAGTGGTGGTATGGGAATTAAGTTAAAGGCACACAAACTTATATTTATCAAAGTAGTTTTATATAAAATCTCTCTAAATATTGGTAGAAAATCTATTCCAGAATAAAAAATTATCATTGAGATTAGTGCCAATAAAAAATTTACTGTTATACCTGCTAGTGCCACACTTATTTCTCCAATTTTTCCATTTTTTAGATTTCTATAATTTATTGGAACTGGTTTTGCCCAACCTATAAAAATAGGAAAGCCCATTATTCTCATTATTATTGGCAAAATAGTTCCCATTGGGTCTAAATGATTAAGAGGATTTAGTGAAAGTCTGCCGTAATATTCAGCTGTTTTATCTCCAGAAAATTTTGCTGCATATCCGTGACCAAGTTCGTGAAAAAGTAACGACATTACAAGAACTACTATCTCTATTATCATTTTCACAAAACTTTCCTTAAAAAATATCAGATTTTTTATTCCTAAAAGTATCATCAATCCAAAAATAATTTTTACACCAATAGGGATACTGCCATTTTCATATTCAATTCTTTTTATATATCTTTTTATCTCATCAAACATTTTTTTCTAAATTTTTTATCTCCTTTTTAAATAAAATTATAAAAATTACCACATAAATAA
>NZ_JADYTX010000010.1 GCF_021531475.1 Fusobacterium perfoetens
TATTTTTGTGATGCATTTTTTTAAATTAACAAATTTATTTAATTTTTTTATTTTTGACTTGACATTTAATAGTTAGTCTTAAATTTTTTCAAAATAAAAAGCTCCCTTTGATTATATACTGAAAAATATATTTTATCAAGGGAGCATTTATTAAAGTTTTAACATTTTATCTAAAGTATGAATTAACTCTTCTATTATTTTTTCTTCTTTACCAGCTTTTATCTCATCTACTACACAGTGTTTCAAATGTCCTTCAAGAATAAGCTTAGAAACTCCACCAAGAGCTGCTCTAACTGATGAAATTTGATTTAGGACATCATCACAATAAGCATCTTTTTCTATCATATTGCTTATTCCTTTTATCTGTCCCTCTATTCTATTTAGACGAACTTTTAGTTTTTTCTTTATATCATAGGTACAATAATTTGCACAAAAACTTTTTTTCTCTTCGTTTTCATTATGTTGACACTCTTTACATAAATCTTTTTCCATCTCAATCTCCTTATTTGTTAAAATTTCTAAGTCTTAAAGCATTAGTTACAACTGAAACTGAACTCATAGCCATAGCAGCTCCAGCCACCATAGGATTTAATAAAGCACCTGTAAATGGATATAAAATTCCAGCTGCTACTGGTATTCCTAAACTATTATATAAAAATGCCCAGAATAGATTTTCTTTGATATTTTTTATAGTGGCGTGACTAAGTCTTATAGCCACTTCAACATCTTTTAAATCCTCTTTCATAAGAACAATATCTGCACTCTCAATAGCTATATCAGTTCCGCCACCGATAGCTATTCCAATATTAGCTTGAGATAAGGCTGGAGAATCGTTTATTCCGTCTCCTACCATTGCCACATTATATCCCTCTTCTTGTAATCTTTTTACTTCTAAATATTTATCCTCTGGACTAACCTCTGATAAAATAATATCTATTCCTACTTTTTTCCCAATTATCTCAGCGGTTTCTTTTTTATCTCCAGTTATCATAGCAACTTTCATTCCCATTTTTTTAAGATTTGCTATACTTTCCACAGAATTTTCTTTTATCTTGTCAGCTACTCCAATAACTCCTATATATTTATCATCAATTCCTACAAAAATAGGTGTTTTTCCTTCACGAGCTAATCTATTTCCATCTTCTTCCCTAAAATCTTTAACAGATTTGTTTACAAATAGTTTTTTATTACCAACATAGATTTTTTTATTATCTATCTCTCCGATAATCCCCTCACCAGAGATATTTAAAAAGTTTTCTACTTTTAATTTTCCTAAAACATTTCCAAGCTTTTCACTTTCGTTGACTATTGCCTCTCCTAGTGGGTGGTCTGAATATTTTTCTAAAGTTCCTATAATTTCTAAAATCTCTTTTTGAGAATATTTACTCTCATCTAAAATCAAATCTGTTACGGCAGGTTTTCCCTCTGTTATTGTACCTGTTTTATCAAAAACAATCATATTTACTTTATGAGCTTTTTCTAGTGCCTCTCCAGATTTTATTAAAATTCCAAGCTCTGCCCCTCTACCAGTTCCAACCATTATAGCTGTTGGTGTAGCAAGACCTAAAGAGCAAGGACAAGCAATAACTAAAACAGAGATTAAGATTGTAAGAGAAAATACTTGTGGGTTCATTGTAAGAGAAACTTTTCCTGTAACTCCTAACACATACCATAAAACACTTGCTATAATAGCAATCACAATAACTATCGGTACAAAATATCTTGAGACTTCGTCAGCAATTTTTGCTATTGGAGCTTTCGACTCTTGAGCATCTTCTACCAATTTTATTATTTTTGAAAGAACAGTATCTTTTCCTACTGCTGTTGCCTCTATTTTTAAAGCACCATTTTTATTTATTGTGGCTCCAAAAACATTATCTCCAACACCTTTTTTTACAGAGATACTTTCTCCAGTAAGCATCGCCTCGTCTATATAGCTATTTCCCTCAATAACTTTTCCGTCAACTGGCACACTTTCTCCTGGTTTTATAAGAACAATATCTCCCACTATAACTTCATTTACATCTATTTTTATAAGTTGATTATTTTTTATAATTGTGGCTGTCTTTGATTGTAGACCCATAAGTTTTTTTATAGCCTCAGAGGTTTTTCCCTTACTTCTTTTTTCTAAAAGCTTTCCAAATCTAATAAGAGCTATAATAACCACAGCTGATTCATAATAAAGACTGTGTACATATTCTAATTTTCCATTAAATATTTCAAAAGTTCCATAAAGGCTGTATAAAAATGCTGCTCCAGTTCCCATTGCTATTAGAGAATCCATATTTGGAGATTTTCTAATAAGTGATGAAATTCCCACTGTGTAAAAATTTCTTCCTGTATATAGAACAGGGATTGTAAGTACAAGTTGGATAAGAGCATAATTTATTGGATTTTCCATTGGATTTATTATACTAGGTAGGGGGAAACCTATCATATGTCCCATTGTAATATAAAATACTATAAGTGCCAAAACTATTGAGAATTTAAACTCCATTACCTCTCTTTTTTCAAGAAGTTCTTTCTCTTTGAAAAACTCCTCAGTAATCTCCTCTTCTCTCATAGCTTTGTAACCAAGAGAATCTATTTTTTCAATAATCTCATCTATTTTTATTTTTGAGTTATCAAATAAAAATCTTCCCTTATTTGTAGCAAGATTTACTACTGCCTCTTGGACACCATCTAATTTTCCAATATTTCTTTCTATATTTGCCACACAAGCTTGGCAGTGAATATTTTCTATTTTTAGACTTATTTGTGAAATATTTTTATTTTCTGTTTCTTCAGAGTTTTTAAATTTTTCACATCTCTCAACTGGTTTTGATTCTTCTAAGTTTTTTTCACAACAAGAATCTAAATTACAGTTTTTTTTTACGTCCTCTGTTACTTCAGATTCTATTCCATATCCTAATTCAACTATTCTCTCTTCTATCTCTTTTTTTCCAAGTTTTGTTTCATCAAAAGATATATCCATAACCTTAGTTGCTAAATCTACTTTAGCAGATGAAACTCCATCAAATTCTTTAAAAGAATTTTCTATTTTGTTGACACACATTATGCAACCAACACCTGATAATTTAAATTTTTTATCCATAGTAATACTCCTTTCAAAATAGGGTACCCCCCTATTTAAAAGAATATCATATTCCTATAAAAAAGTCAATAGAATCATAATATTTTATTTACAAAGTATATTTTATTTTTTTTACAAATTTATTATATTTTAATCTGAACTAAGTTTTATAAAAATAATAAGTTATATCTTTGATAGAATTTTATATTTGTGTATTTATAAATTATTTGATATAATTTATCCATATGTTTATTTTGTATAATATAATTTAGGGGTGAAAAATGAAAATAATTATAGTGGGAGCTGGAAAAATAGGAGAACTATTGTGTAAAGACCTTTCTACAGAAGGAAACGATATTACTCTTATTGAAGAAAATCCTAAAATTTTAGATAGGATCTTATCTTCTTCAGATATTATGGGACTTGAAGGAAATGGTACTAACTGTGAAATTTTAAAAGAGGCTTATATTGAGACTGCTGACATTTTTATAGCTGTTACTCATTCTGATGAAATCAATATAATCTCTTCAATAATGGCAAAAAAACTGGGTGCAAAATATACTATCGCTAGGGTTAGAAATCCTGAATATTCTTCTCAAATGAAATTTATGAGTGAATCTTTAGGTATAGATATGATGATAAATCCTGAATCAGAGGCAGCATATTTCATAACTAGAAACTTACAATTTCCAAATGCTTTAAATGTTGAGTCATTTGCTGGAAATAAAGTTAATATGGTTGAAGTTTTAGTTGAGAAAAATACTTATCTTGATGGATTAAAACTTAAAGATTTTAAACATAATCACTTTAGCACAATCTTAGTGTGTATCGTTCAAAGAGGACAAGAGGTTTATATACCAACTGGTAACTTCGTTCTTGAAGAGGGTGACAGAATCTATGTTACTGGTGGACAATCTCAACTTTCTGAATTTTATAAATCACTTGGACATAAAGAAGAAAGAGTTAAATCTGTTCTTATAATCGGTGGAGGAAAAATTTCTCACTACCTAGTAGAACAACTACTTAATAAAAAAATGAAAGTTAAAGTCATAGAGATAAATGAAGAAAAAGCTCTTGCTCTTAGTGAGACTTTTGAACATGCAAGTGTTATCTGTGGAGATGGTACTAACAGCCAACTTCTTGATGAAGAAAGAATAACTGAGTTTGATGCTTGTATATCTTTAACTGGTATTGATGAAGAAAATATCATACTTTCTATGTATGCTAATAAAATGGGAGTTAAAAAGACTATAACAAAAATAAATGGAATATCTCTATTTAATTTCTTAGAGCTTGATGGATTACAATCTATTGTCACTCCAAAAAAATTAACTGCTGACAATATTGTTAAAAAAGTTCGTTCTCTTATAAACTCTCAAGGAGAAAATATAGAAACTCTTTATAGAATCGCTGATAATAAAGTAGAGGCTATCGAGTTTAAAATTCCTAAAGATAGCTCTCTTATAAATGTTCCTTTAAAAGAACTTCCAATCAAAGAAAATGTACTTATCACATATATCATAAGAAACAATGAACTTATCTTCCCAGGTGGTTCTGACATTCTTTTAGAAAATGATAGAATTATCATTGTTACTACTGAAAAATATCTAAATGATGTTAATAAAATTTTAAGATAGTGGTGATTGTATGAACAATAAAATGATTAAATATGTAATTGGACTTATTCTAAAATTAGAAGCTGGATTTATGATAATCCCTTTCATTTTAACTTTTGTTTATAAAGAGCCTTTTATTTTAAAAGTATCTTTTCTATCAACAATAGTTGTATTACTGATGGCTAGTTTTTTTCTTTCGAGAAAATCTCCAGAAAATACAAAGATATTTGCAAAAGAGGGTCTGGTTATTGTTGCTCTATCTTGGATAGCTCTTTCAGCTTTTGGGGCTTTACCATTTGTTATCAGTGGAAAAATTCCATCTTTTATAGACGCTTTCTTTGAAGTTGTCAGTGGATTTACTACTACTGGAGCTAGTATTCTTACAAACGTTGAGGCTTTGGACAAATCTTTATTGTATTGGAGAAGTTTTACTCACCTTGTTGGAGGTATGGGAGTTTTAGTTTTAGCTCTGGCAATACTACCTAAGAATAATAACCAATCAATGCATATAATGAAAGCCGAAGTTCCCGGTCCAACTGTTGGAAAACTTGTAGCAAAGATGTCGTATAACTCAAGAATCCTTTATATGATTTATCTTTTTATAACAGGAACTATCGTTGTTTTTCTTCTGCTTGGAGGAATGTCACTATTTGATGCTGTTACTCATGCCTTTGGTACTGTTGGTACTGGAGGATTTGGAATAAAAAATACAAGTGTTGCTTACTATCAAAGTCCTTATATAGAGTATGTTTTAGGAATAGGTATGTTACTTTGTGGTATGAACTTCAACCTTTTCTATGCACTACTACTTAAAAACTTTAAACAAGTTTATAAAAATGAGGAACTTAGATTTTATCTATCAGTTGTAGGACTTTCTATTTTATTTATTTGTATAAATATCTATCCTAGTTATGATAGTGTATCTCATCTTTTTAGAGATGTATTCTTTACAGTTTCATCAGTAGTTACTACAACAGGATTTTCTACTGCTGACTTTGATAAATGGCCAATATTCTCAAAAACTATTCTTTTACTTTTGATGTTTATGGGAGGTTGTGCTGGTTCAACTGCTGGAGGATTTAAAGTATCAAGGGTCGTTGTACTTTTTAAATCTGCAATAAATGAGTTTAGAAGAGTTGGTACTCCTAATAGAGTTTTCAGTATAAAAATGGACGGAAAAATAATATCTAAAGAGTTGTTTGGAAGTATCGGAACATACTTAATATTATATATAACAGTTTTCTTTGTTTTAATATTATGTATAGCTCCAGAATCTCCTGATTTTGCATCAGCTTTCAGTGCTGTTTCAGCTACTTTCAACAATATCGGTCCTGGACTTAGTGTAGTTGGTCCAACTTGCAACTACTCACATTTTTCTGATTTTAATAAAATCGTTTTATCATTTAGTATGTTACTTGGTAGACTAGAGATTTTCCCAATACTTATCCTATTCTCTCCAAGCCTTTACCAAAAAAATAGATAAAAAAATAAGACTATTGTGGTTTTTAGCTACAATAGTCTTTTTATTATTATTTATCTAATTCAATTGTAAACTTAAGTCTTTCTATACCTTTTTTAATCGCATTTGCTTTAAACTTACTTATACCTTTTGTTTCTACTAGTTCATCAACACTAGCCTCTTGAATTTTTGGTAAATCTCCAAATTTTTCTATAAGAGCATCTATGTCTTTAGAGTTAATTTTACCAAATTTTCCAAGTATTCTATATCCTTTTGGAGTAATTGTATTATCTAGTTTTGAAGCTGTTTTTCCAAATCCAAGTAATGACGCAATCTTTGTAAGGTCAAAAATCTCTGTATCGTCCATCTTAGCTAAATCTGATTTTAGCATTTCAATATCTTCATCTTCTTCGCCTTTTATATAATAATCACTTAAAAATTCATTTTTCTCATCTTCAATACCTTTTAAAAGGTCTTCAAGTTGTAGGTCAATAAGATTTCCTTCACTTCCAAGTTCTTGTATACATTCATAAACATATCTTTTAATTCTGTTAATCATTTCAAATTTTTGTAACACTTGACACACATCTTCAACTGTTACCATATCATCTAACTCAAGAATAGTTAAATTCCCAAGACCTTGTTCCAAAACTTTTGTATATCTTTCTAGGGTATTAAAGGCTTGTGACGCCTCGTTAGTAAGCTCTAAAAGATTTTTTAATTTGTAACGTTCTTCACCTTTATAAAGAGTCAAAACTCTCTTTCTTTCAGAGATAGCTATAACAAGTCTATTAAGTTGTTTTGCTACCCTTTGAGCTGTTCTGTGTCTTGTACCACTTTCATCAGTAAGATATTTTATATTAGGTTGAAGATGAACGTTAGCATATAAAATTTTTGAAATTTTTTCATCTAAGATTATAGCTCCGTCCATTTTAGCAAGTTCAAAAAGTCTTTCTGGAGTATATTCACAATCTAGTAAAAATCCTCCATCAATTAGCTTTTCTACCTCTTCATCTATACCAACAACAATTAAAGCTCCCTTATTTCCATCTAAAATATTGTCTAATCCCTCTCTTAGTTTTGTTCCTGGTTGAACTAAACTAAACACATCTAACATTTTTTCTCTATCCATATGTTAAATCCTTTCTAAAAACTCATCTAAGTTTTTAAGATAAATTAATTTTAAATTGTAAGTTTTTTTCTCTACCTCTTTTCTATTTGCCTCAGGAACATATACCCCTTTAAATCCTAATTTTTCTAGCTCCCTCAGTCTTTTATCTATAAAAAATACCTTTCTTATCTCTCCTCTTAAGCCAAGCTCTCCAATAGCAGCAATTTTTTGACTTATCTCTACATTTTTGTAAACTGACATCAAAGATATTAAAGCTCCCAAATCTGCAGCAGGGTCTTTTATAGATATTCCTCCCGGGATATTAACAAAGACATCTTTCATTCCCAAGTTAATTCCCATTCTTTTTTCTCCAATTGCCATTAAAATCTGTATTCTATTTTTATCAAATCCTTGTACAACTCTTTTAGGAATCCCTATTGGATTTCCATCAGTTATAAGGGTTTGAACTTCTAAAAGAAATACTTTTGTCCCCTCTAAAACTGGTACAATCATACTTCCTATATTTTTTTCATTTCTCTCACTTATAAAATATTCTGAAGAGTTTTGAATCTCCCTCAGTCCATCTTCTTCCATACTAAAAATAGCCAGTTCATTGGTAGAACCAAATCTATTTTTTTCACTTCTTAAAATCCGATAGAATAACCCCTCTTCTCCCTCAAATGTAAAAACAGCGTCAACCATATGTTCTAGCATCTTTGGTCCTGCAACTTTTCCATCTTTGGTAATATGACCAACTATAAAGAAACATATATTATTTTTCTTAGCTGCATCAACAATCTTTAAAGTTGCCTCTCTTATCTGAGTAGGAGTACCAGCTATTGAGTCACTAGCCTCACTATAAAGAGTTTGGATAGAATCTATCACAACTACCTTTGGTTTTTTTGAAGTCACATATTCATAAATTTTATCTACATTGGTTTCTGACATAAGATATAGATTTTTATTTTTTATTCCTAGTCTTTCACCACGACTTTTTATTTGTGAAAGAGATTCTTCTCCAGATATATAAAGTATCTCCCCATAGTTTGTATATTCATTTGCCATCTGTAAAAGAAGAGTTGATTTTCCAATCCCCGGATTTCCTGTAAGAAGTATTACCTCTCCTTGTACAAGTCCACCACCAAGAAGTCTATCAAACTCCTTTATATGAGATTTATATCTAAAGTTTTCTTCCATCTTAATCTCATCAAAAGAAACTACTTTTTTATCTAACTCACTAAAAGAAAGAGTCGGTTTAGCCATTTTTGTATTGGCCACATTGTTTACAACCTCTTCTTCAAGAGTTCCCCACTCTCCACAGTTTGGACATTTTCCCATCCATTTTATACTTTTGTAACCACACTCAGTGCAAACATACATAGGTTTTTCTTTTGCCATACAACTCCTCCTTTTTATTTAGGAGCAAATTTTTTTCCTCTCTCTAAAACCCTTTGAGCTATTCTTTCATCTACATAACACTCTACTTTTCCACCATATCTTGCAATCTCTCTAGCAGCAGTTGAGCTTGTGTGCATATATTCTTTTAAAGCTGGTAAAAAAACTGTATCTACTTTTTTATCAGATATAATATAGTTTCCATCTGCAAAATAAAGTTCTAAAGCACAATCCTCTTGATTTCTTACACCTTTTACAATTATGCTTAGATCTCTTTCTATAAGATAGTTTACTAAAAGTCCTGAATATGAATCTATCTCTATATTGTCAATATCTTGTAAAAGTTCTTTTACCATTTCTGTTCTCTCTTCTAAAGAAAACCAATATTTTTTCTCACTGTTATTACCAACAACTACAATAAGTTTATCAAACATCTTAGCTGCTCTTTTTATAACATCTTGATGCCCTAAAGTAATAGGGTCAAAACTTCCTGAATATACCCCGACTCTCATATTTCCTCCGTTATTTTCCCAAGGTAATCTCATAATTCCATGTATCTTTTTCTTCTAAAATAAACTCTTTTTTCCTTAAATTTAGATATTCTGAAAGCATATCAAAATAACTATCTTTTATTAGATTGATAACCTCTCTTCTAGCCCTTATATAGATTTTACTTATATCTTTTTCATTAGCCACTTGTTTTATCTCTCTTATTATCTCAAAAGCCAGTGACTCACTAGATTTTATCTTTCCTTTTCCACTACAAAATGGACATTCCTCTTCATAGAAATAACTTAAGTTTCTTCCCACTCTCTTTCTTGTCATCTCAACTAGCCCTAAATCTGTAAAGTGAACTATATTATTTTTTATTCTATCTCTTTTTAATTCTGCGTCTAATTGTTGAAGTACAAGCTCCTTGTCCTCTTGAAGTTTCATATCAATAAAATCTATTATTATTATTCCACTTAAATTTCTTAACCTTAACTGTCTTGGAATCTCCCTAGCTGCCTCTAGGTTAGTATTTAAAACTGTTCTCTCTAGATTGTAACTTCCAGTATTTTTTCCAGTATTTACATCTATACTTACCAAAGCCTCAGTCTTTTCTATTACTAAATATCCACCACAGTCAAGCCAAACTTCTTTTTTTAAAGCTCTTTCTATCTCACTATCCACTCCATACTCTTGGAAAATATCTTTTTCTCCAGTATAAAGTTTTATCTTTGTAGTTATATTACTTTCACTAAAAGCGTTTATATAATCAATAATATCAAGATATATTTTTTCATTGTCAACAATAAGTTCGTCCACTGAGTTATTTAAAACATCTCTTAAAATAGTTGTCACTATATCATTATCGTTATATAAAATCTCTCCTGTCTTAGCTCTTTTTATACGTCTTTCTATCTCTTCCCATTTTTTTACAAGATAAACCATCTCTCTCTCAAAATGGTGGATAGATTTTCCCTCAGCAGCTGTTCTTATTATTACACCCATTTTAGCAGGTTTTATCTCTTTAAAAATATCCTCTAATCTTTTTCTCTCGTCTTCATCTTTTATTTTTTTTGAGATAGCCAAATGGTCATTGTTTGGCATAAGCACTAGATATTTTCCCGGAATTGTAAAGTTGGTTGTTACTCTAGCCCCTTTATTACCACGAGGAACACTTAAAACTTGAACTACAACCTTATCTCCCACTGTTAAAAGTTCCTCAATAGCTTTATTACTATTTACTATTCCATTTAGATATTTTTCTTCAAACTCTCTCAAATCATCTACATAAAGAAAACTATTTTTCTCTAATCCTATATCCACAAAGGCTGATTCCATACCAGGTAAAACATTTGCTACCTTTCCCTTGTAGATATTTTTTATAATATTTGATTCGTCGTTTCTCTCGTTAAAAATCTCTACAACTTTATCTTCTTCGATTATAGCAGCTCTTTTTTGAAAGTCATTAACATTTATTATTATTCTGTTCATAACTCTCACCCAATTCTCTTTCTAGTATTTCTCTTCTACTATATTCTACATCATTTACAATAATTTTTGAAATAGATATTTCATTATTTATTGTAAAATTAATTTCTCCCAATCTCTTAAGATTTTTTCTTTTTAGCCCCACTACTCTTGAAACAAGTCTTTCATTAAGAATAATATTTAACTTTCCGTCTTTCTCTTTTATTTTTTTCAAAAAATCAAAATAGATCTCTCCATCTACTAGCTCCCTAAAAGCTGGATGAAAAGCTCCCTCTACTGCAACTCCACCGTTTCTCAGATCATCTGACGGTTGAAGTCCCACTCTTATTATATTTATTCCATTAAGTTCTAAAAGACTTATTATCTTTCTACATCTTTTTATTGCCTCATCTAGAGTGAATACCTCATACTCTCCTCTTTGATACATTCTCTCCATCTCTGTATCTTTTATAATAAGAGTTGGATAAACTCTAGCATTTTGTGGCATAATCTCAACAACTTTTTTAGCTGTTTCAAAATCTGTTTCAAATGTTGAACCTGGAAGTCCCGGCATAAGTTGAATACCTAAATCTATTCCATAGGATTTTATAAGTTTTGATGCTTCATAAACAACCTCTATAGGATAGTATCTCGCACTTTTTCTTAATACATCTTCATCAAGAGATTGAACTCCAAGTTCTATCGTTGTTACATTATATTTTTTTAGTTGATCTAAAACCTCTTTATTTATATAATCTGGTCTTGTAGAAAGTCTAATCCCTTGCACAAGTCCTTTATCTAAATACTCTTTTACACCCTCTAGATATTCCTTTTGTTTTCCAAGAGAAATCCCTGTAAAAGTACCACCAAAAAAAGCTACTTCTTTATAGGAATCCTTTGGAAGTATTTTTAAATATTCGTCTATTATATTTCTTAAATCTTCTATTGTTACATCAGTTTCTCTACCATTAATCTTCACTTGGTTACAAAAAACACAAGCGTTTGGACAACCAAAATGGCTTATAAAAATAGGGATATTATAATGTTTCATTAGTATTTTACACCTAACTTTTTACATAGAGCTTGAGCTGCTCCGTGTTCTGCTAATTTTTTACTTTTTCCGATTCCTCTTTCAGAAATCTCATCTCCAATTTTCACTACAATTTCAAAAAGTTTTTGATGATCTGGTCCTGTTTCGTTTATAACTTCATAAGTTGGCACTTGTTTATATACTTTTTGGCTATACTCTTGAAGTATAGTTTTAAAGTCCATTATCTCTTCATCTTCTTCTATATGGTCAATATAATATTTTAGGTGATGAAGTGCCACACGTCTTGCTGTATCAAAATCTGAGTCAAGATATACAGCTCCAAGAACTGCCTCAAACAAATCTCCAAGGATAGAACTTCTATCTCTACCACCTGTTAACAGCTCTCCTCTACTTAGATATAAATATTCTCCTAAACCTAACTTTCTTGAAACTTTAGCTAAAACTGGTTCACTTACAGCCATAGATTTTATTTTTGCTAAATCTCCCTCAGTATAATTTGTATGATTTTTATAAAGATATTCAGCAACAATAAGATCTAGAACTGCATCTCCTAGCAGTTCTAGTCTTTCATTGTTTATTTTTTTATATCTTTTATTTTCATTACCAAAGGATCTATGTACTAGTGAATTTTTTAATAAACCTATATCTTTAAATTCATACCCTATTTTTTCTTCCAAAGAGTTTAAATCTAATTTTGAATCCACTTCCATATTTTCTCCTAATCTAACTAATCTTCAAATTTTTTCATAGCAATAACAGCGTTATGTCCACCAAATCCTAAAGAACTTGACATTCCTACTTTGATTTCTCTTTGTACTGCTACATTTGGAGTACAATTTAAATCACATTCTGGGTCTGGATTTTCATAGTTTGCTGTTGGAGGAATTACTCCTTCCTCTATACTTTTTGCAAGTATTACCCCTTCGATTCCACCTGCTCCACCTAAAACGTGTCCAGTAGCTCCTTTTGTTGAAGAAACGTTCATTTTATATGCCCATTCTCCAAATACTTCTTTTATAGCTGCTGTTTCATTTTTATCGTTAAGAGGTGTTGAAGTTCCGTGAGCATTTATATAAGTAACATCTTCTAAGTTGATATTTCCTTCAGCTAATGCCATTTTAAACGCTCTAACTGCTCCGTCTACTGCCGGTGCTGTAATATGGTGAGCATCACAAGTTTCTCCATATCCTATAACTTCAGCATATATTTTTGCATTTCTAGCTTTTGCATGTTCAAGTTCTTCTAGAACTAAAACTCCTGCTCCCTCTCCCATTACAAATCCATCTCTATCTAAAGTAAATGGTCTTGATGCTGTTTTTGGGTCTGGGTTTGTTGAAAGAGCTTTCATATTTGCAAAAGAGTTGATACCAAATTCTGTGATACAACCTTCAGTCCCTCCAGCAAACATAACATCAGCTTTTCCAAGTTTTATTGTTTCATAAGCATCTCCTATTGAGTGAGTTCCAGCTGCACAAGCTGTAACTACTGCTTTATTAGGTCCTTTAGCTCCTAAATAAATTCCAACATTTCCAGCAGCCATATTAGCTATTATAGCTGGGATTGTGAAAGGAGATATTCTTCTATTTCCTTTTGTAAGTCTTGTTTCTATTTGAGATTCAAATACTTCCATTCCACCGATTCCTGATGAAACAATAACTCCAACTCTTTCTGCATTTGTTTCATCTATTACAAGATTTGAATCTGCTTGAGCCATTTTTGATGCTGCAATAGCAAATTGAGCATTTCTTGCTAATTTTTTTACTTCTTTTTTCTCTATTCCAAAGTCTTCAGGTGAAAAATCTCTAACTTCTCCAGCACATTTTACGGGAGTGTTTGTAGTATCAAAACTTTCTATTGTTTTTATTCCACTTTTTCCCTCTTTTATAGCTGTCCAAGATTTTTCTAATCCTGTCCCTAAAGCTGTAATAAGACCTAGTCCTGTAACTACAACTCTTCTCATCTCATCACCTCATATTTATATATATAAAATAAAGGGGATTGTTTCTTATCCCCTTTAGATTTCGTACATTTCTTACTTGTTAGCTTCGATATAATCAATTACATCTTGTACAGTTTTTATGTTTTCAGCATCTGTATCAGGAATTTCTACGTCAAATTCTTCTTCAAAAGCCATTATTAACTCAACAGTATCTAATGAATCTGCTCCTAAATCCTCAACAAAGTTTGCTTCAGGTGTTACTTGGTCAGCATCTACACCTAATTGTTCTACTACTATTTCTTTTATTTTGTCTAACATATTTATTTCCTCCTAAATTTTATTTTTTTATCTTACTCTACATAATAATATTATCAAATTTGGTTATACTTTTCAATAGTTTTATTAAAATTTATGATTATAAATTGTTAACATCTTCTACTGAATTTATATTTACTACTTTTATTTCTTTATCTATTTTTTTGATAAGTCCTGCTAAAACTTTTCCAGGTCCTATTTCATAAATAGTGTCTACACCATTTTCTTTTAATTTTTTTATAGTGTCAACCCATTTTACTGGTCCAAAGCTTTGAGCATAGATCTCAGCTTTTATCTCTTCTGGTTTTGTTAAGAAGTCAGCTGTTGTATTTGCAACTAATGTAACTTCAGCATCTTTAAAGTTATATTTTTCTGCTTCTTCTCTTAATTTTTCTCCAGCTGGTTTCATAAGAGATGAATGGAAAGGTCCAGATACTGCAAGAGGCATAGCTCTTCTTGCTCCTTTAGCTTTTAATACTTCACAAGCTTTTTCTATAGCTTGTTTATCTCCAGCTATAACAGTTTGTTTTGGTTCGTTAAAGTTTACTGCTTCAACAACTCCATCAACTTCTTTTAAAGCTTCGATTATATCAGATGATTCCATTCCAATTATAGCAGCCATTCCACCATTTACTTGTTCAGCTATCTCGTTCATAACTTCTCCTCTGAAAGAAGTAAGTTTTACTGCTTCAGATAAAGTTAAAAATCCTGCTGAACCCATTGCTGCATACTCTCCAACAGAGTGTCCTGCTACAAAGTCTGGTGTAATTCCTTTAGCTCTTACTAATTTTTCTAAAACTAAACTCATAGCAACTATTGCTGGTTGAGTATATTTTGTTTTCTTTAAAGTTTCTTCAGGTCCGTTAAACATTGCATCTTTTAAATCAAATGAAAGACTTCCAAAGATTTCATCAAATTCTTTTTTAGCTATTTCGCTATTTTCATATATATCTTTTCCCATTCCAACAAATTGAGTTCCTTGTCCTGGGAAAACAAATGCTATCTTAGACACTTTAACCTCCAATTTATAAAATTACATCAGTAATTTTAACATAATATTTATTAGTAGTCAACAATTTTTTTATTTTGACCATCTCATTATAAGAGAACCATAAGTTAATCCTGCTCCAAATCCTGTAAGAGCGATTAGATCACCTTTTTTAAGTCTTCCCTCTTCTAGTGCATCTCCTATTGCAAGTCCTATTGATGCTGCTGAAGT
Source organism: Fusobacterium perfoetens (assembly GCF_021531475.1). NCBI lineage: Bacteria > Fusobacteriati > Fusobacteriota > Fusobacteriia > Fusobacteriales > Fusobacteriaceae > Fusobacterium > Fusobacterium perfoetens. The sequence goes on from NZ_JADYTX010000010.1 coordinate 15,135, forward strand.
GTTTCCATATTTATGGATATTTAAGTAAACTTTTTCCATAGGGATTCTAAGTCTTTTTGCTGCAGCCTCGATTATTCTAAGGTTTGCTTGGTGAGGGAATAATATATCTATTGTACTTAAATCTACATTTCCTTTTTTAGCAGCCTCTTTTGTAGCAAAAGGAAGTGCTTTTACTGCAAATTTAAATACATCTGTTCCGTTCATTTCTAAGTAAATTTCTTTGTTTAATACTCTTTCAACAGTGGCAGGATACATAGTTCCTCCAGCTTTTATTCTAAGAGTACCGTCATCTACACCTTCAGTTCCCATATAAGAAGAGATTATTCCATAACCTTCTTCAACTTCTCCCATAACTGCTGCACAAGCTCCATCTCCAAAAAGAATAGCTGTGTTTCTGTCTGTCATATCTAAAAGTCTTGAAACTGATTCAGCACCGATAACTAATATTTTTTTGTACATTCCAGTTTGGATTAAAGATCTTCCAACTGTAAGTGAGTAGATAAACCCACTACAAGCTGCTTGAATATCAAAACAAGCTGCGTTTACTGCTCCTATTTTCTTTTGAACAAGTGATGAACAGTTTTGAACTCTATAATCTGGTGTACAAGTTGCAAGAATTATAAGTTCTATATCTTCTGGGTTTAAATTTGCATCAGCTAGAGCTTTTTTTGCTGCCTCTGCTGCAAGATCAGATGTACCTTGTCCATCTACTGCATATCTTCTTTCTTTTATTCCAGTTCTAGTAGTAATCCACTCATCTGAAGTATCTACTAATTTTTCCCAATCAGCATTAGTCATAACTCTTTCAGGAACATATTTTCCAAAACCTAATATTCCTACGTTTTCTATCACTATTTTTTCCTCCTATAAATTATTCTACCATATTTTTTTCTTCTTTTTCTTCTCTCTCTTTTTCTTCAATAGCAGAGCTTAGTTTTTCTACAAATCTATTTTTAGCAAATTCGTTAGCCACTTTTATTGCATTTTTAAAAGCTAGAGCATCTGAGTTTCCGTGAGCTTTTATAGATATTCCGTTAAGTCCTAAGAATAACGCTCCTCCATATTCTGAAGAATCCATTTTATTTTTCATTTTCTTAAGAGCTTTCTTCATAAATAAGAATCCTATTTTGGCAAAGAAACTTTTCTTTATCTCCTCTTTTAAAACATCAAAAATAAAAGTTGCCACTCCCTCAGCTGTCTTTAAAACCATATTTCCAGTAAATCCATCAGTGACAATAACATCAATATCCCCACTCATCATATCTCTACTTTCGATATTTCCAACAAAGTTTATTGAGGGATTATCAACTAAAAGGTCAAATGCCTCTCTTGTAACTTCGTTTCCTTTTCCCTCTTCACTTCCTATATTTAAAAGTCCAACTGTAGGATTTTCTTTTTTTAGAATCTCTTTAGCAAATACACTTCCCATTGTAGCAAATTGATTTATAAACTCAGATTTTGTATCGGCATTGGCTCCCATATCCATAAACACAAAGTTTCCTTTTTTACAAGGGAAAACTGTGGCAATAGCTGGTCTTAAAACTCCTTTTATTCTTCTAAGTTTTAGTTGGCTAGCTGAAATATGAGCCCCTGTATTTCCTGCTGATACAAAAGCATCACCAAGTCCAGATTTTACAAGTTCTAACCCTACATTTAAAGATGAATCTTTTTTCTTTCTAACAGCTTGAACTGGATCGTCGTCCATCTCTACCACCTCAGTGGCATTTACTACCTCTAGACGATTTCTATCTATTTTTAGTCTATCTATGATTGTATTTAATTTTTCTTCTTTTCCAACAACTGTTATATCTATATCTGGCATTTCCTTAAGAGCTAGAGATATACCTTTTAGTACTTCTTCGCTTCCTCTATCTCCACCCATACCATCTACAACTATTTTCATTAAAAATACACCTCTTTTTAATAACTTTACTAAATTATATCACAATTATCATAAATTATATAAAGTTTTTTTGCAATTTGCAAATTTTTTAAAATTACAGGTGTACTTTAAAAAGTTATAAAAAAAGCAAGTTGGTTGAATCCACTTGCTCTTTTTATCTTGACTATTCTGCTGACGCATTTAGTACTTGTTTTCCGTTATAATCTCCACACTCTAAACAAACTCTATGAGGTCTTTTAGTAGCTCCACATTTTTCACAAGTAACAAGAGTTGTTCCTGCGATTGCGTGGTGTGATCTTCTCATATTTTTTTTAGCTTTTGAAGTCTTTTTCTTAGGTACTGCCATTAGTTTCCCCCTCCTCACAAATTCATATTTTAATTATTTATTTTTATGTTCATCAGTCCTGCCCATCTTGAATCTGTCTCTTCTCCAGAATATTTTTCCAAGTAAGTCTCGTCTTCACATTTTGGAGTGCAAGAGGGATACTGGGGCATATCTAATATTAACTGCTCTCTTACGATCTCATCAATATCAAGTTCATCATCTCTGACTTCGATATAATCTCTGTCGTCCATTAGACCTTGTTTATCCAAACCATCAAGATATTCTTGATAATCTCTTTCGTTAATAGCCACTCCGTAAAAATCTTTATCTTTTAACTCTACTTCAAGTGGAGATAAACATCTTACACAAGTAGTTGAAATTTTAGCTGAATATTTTCCAAAAACAATATATTCATTTTTATCTTTTTGGATCGTTCCTTCAACTGTAACATTTCCTATTAACTGGATATCCTCTAAATGAGATATTTCGTACTCAAATTTTTTAGTGTTCACAACATCAATTTCGCTCAATCTTATTTTCATCAATAAGCCTCCTATTATTGTGATACCTATCTATTTTACACATTTTTTTATATTTTGTCAAGAAGATTTTATCTTTTTTGTCAAGGATTTTTATATTTTATTACACATTAAATAAAAATTCCATTAAATCCCCGTCTTGAACTACATAATCTTTTCCTTCAAGTCTCATTACACCAGCTTCTTGAGCACCTTTCCAACCACCAAGTCTTACAAAATCTTCATAAGAACAAACTTTCGCTCTTATAAATCCTCTTTCGAAGTCTGTATGGATTACTCCTGCTGCTTTTGGAGCTGTATCTCCTATGTTGATTGTCCAAGCTCTTACTTCTTTTACTCCTGCTGTGAAGTATGTTTGAAGTCCTAAAAGTTTAAATCCAGCTTTTATAAGTCTGTTAAGACCTGCTTCTTCTACACCTAAGCTTTCTAAAAACTCTTTTTTGTCAGCCTCTTCCATCTCTTGTAGTTCTTCTTCTACTTTTGCTGAAACTATAACTACTTCTGATCCTAAAGACTCAGCATACTCTTTTACTTGGTCAACATATTGGTTACCAGTAGCTATATCATCTTCTGATACGTTTGTAACAAATATCATAGGTTTTATAGTTAAGAATTGATATACTTTTAATAGATCTTTTTCATCATCAGTAAGGCCTAAAGTTTTTAAAAGTTTTTCTTCTGATAAATGAGCATAGCATTTTTCTAAAACTGGAACTAATTTCATAGCCTCTTTGTTTTTGTTTACTATTAGCTTTTTATTTTTTTCTAAAGCTTTTTCAACAGTTTCCATATCAGCTAAGATTAATTCTCCGTTTATTACGTTTATATCTTTTATAGGGTCAACTTTTCCATTAACGTGAACTACGTTTTCGTCATCAAAACATCTAACTACTTGACAGATTGCAGCAGTTCCTCTTATATTTGATAAAAATTTATTTCCAAGCCCCTCACCTTTTGATGCTCCAGCAACAAGCCCAGCTATATCAACAAATTCTACTGTGGCATTAAGTATTCTTTGTGGATTTATAATCTCAGCTAGTTTTTCAAGTCTTTCATCTGGAACTGTTACCATTCCAACATTTGGCTCTATTGTACAAAAAGGATAGTTTGCTGCCTCTGCTGCTCCAGCTTTTGTTATCGCATTAAAAAGAGTAGATTTTCCAACGTTAGGTAATCCTACTATTCCTATTCCTATCATACCGCTTTCCTCCTAAAAAAATTTTCTTTTACTACAAATTTTATCATAAATACTTTCTTTTGTAAATTATTTATTTTTTAAAAAATTTTTGACAGTAAAAAACAAATGTGCTATAATCAAAATATAGGGTATACCCCTATATAGTTTAAAGGAGGCTAATATGAACTTAAAATTGTCTGTTGAAAATCTTAATTGTGCCCACTGTGCTGGGAAAATCACTGAGGCTATCGAAAATCTTCCTGAGGTTAAAGAGTGTTCTCTTAACTTTATGACTAAAAAATATTCTATAAATATAGATGATAATATCAATGTAGAAGAGTTTCTAATAAAAATTAACAAGATTGCTAACAGTATTGAACACGGGGTTATTATTAAAAATCCAAATAAAACTTCTAACGAGTTTAAAACAATAAAGCTTACTGCTGAAAATCTTAACTGTGCTCACTGTGCTGGGAAAATCACTGAGGCTATTGAAAATCTTCCTGAGGTTAAAGAGTGTTCTCTTAACTTTATGATAAAAAAATATTCTATAAAAATAAAATCTAATATAGATGAAAAAGAGTTTGTCGAAAAAGTTAATAATATTGCAAAGAGTATCGAACACGGAGTTATATTAAAAAAAGCTAGTAATATATCTCTTAATGTAAGTAGTGGTAGAAAGGTAAGTAGAGTAAAACCTAAAGTATCGGCTCATAGTCATAGTCACGTTGGATATACTCATAACCACTCAGTAAAAAATGATACACCTAAAACAGAGATTGAAAACAATAAAAAAACTTTTAACTTTGAAAAAATCTCCCTTATTATAGGTATAGTTTTATTTATCTCTACATTCCTTATAAAAGATAACAGTATAAAACTTATTATCTCCCTTGTAGCTTATCTATTAGTAGGATCTGATGTTTTATACAAATCTCTTATGAATGTAAAAGGTAAAAACTTTCTTGATGAAAACTTCCTTATGTCTATTGCTACAATAGGAGCTTTTGCTGTGAGAGAGTACAGCGAGGCTGTGGGAGTTATGATATTTTACAAAATCGGAGAATATTTCCAAGAAAAAGCTGTAAACAACTCTAAAACTTCCATTGAAAGTCTACTTAAATTAAAAGTAGTTACAGCAAATTTAAAAAATCCTGATGGAAGTATATCTAAGATTGCTCCTGAAGAAATAAGCATTGGAGATATTTTAGTTATAAAAGCTGGGGAAAATATCCCAGTTGACGGAGTTATTGTATCTGGTACTTCTAACCTAAATCTATCAGCATTAACTGGAGAATCTCTACCTATATGTGTAGAAAAAAACAGCGAAGTCTTAAGTGGTAGTATAAATATAGATGGAGTTTTAGAAATCCGTGCCACTAAAGAATATAAAAACTCTACTATTAATAAGATAATAGAGATGATTGAAGACGCTGGAGATAAAAAAGCCCATTCTGAAAAGTTTATAACAAAATTTGCTAAATACTATACTCCTGTGGTAGTTGGTATTGCTGTGATAGTTGCATTTGTATTCCCTGCTATAATGGGAGATTTTAAACTTTGGTTCGGTAGAGCTTTAATCTTCTTGGTTATCTCTTGCCCTTGTGCTTTGGTGTTATCTGTACCACTTACTTTCTTTAGTAGTATTGGTTACGCCTCTAAAAATGGTATCCTTATAAAAGGTGGAAACTTTTTGGAAAGACTTAAAAATATAGATTCTGTTGTATTTGATAAAACTGGTACTTTGACAGAAAATAACTTCCAAATAGAAAAAATCTATTCTTTGGAAGAAAGCGAAGAAACTGTTATTGAACTTGCTAAGGCTGGGGAAATATATTCTAACCACCCTCTTGGTAAAGTTATCCTTAACTATAAAGATATAAAAGTTGATGAAAATAGTATCGAGGACTATCAAGAAATCTCTGGTAAAGGGGTGTCTTGTAGATATAAAGATAGTAATATTATGGTAGGAAATAAAAAGTTGATGCTAGAAAATAATATTGCTATCGGAAAACTTTTAGAAAAAGAATTAGATTCTATGGTATATGTGGCTAAAAATGGTATCTTAGTAGGAGCAATAAGTTTTAGTGGAATAATCAAGAAAACTTCTGCAAAAACTATAGCTGACCTTAAATCCCTTGGAATAAAATCTTTTATGCTTACAGGTGATAATAAAATATCTGCTGAAAAAGTAGGAACATCTCTTGGAATAGATTCTCAAAATATCCATTCAGAACTTTTACCACAAGATAAGGTATCAACTCTTGAAAAAATCCAATCATCTAGTAAAGGGGTTATCTATATAGGTGATGGTATAAACGACGCTCCTGTACTTTCTTTAGCTGATGTGGGAATTGCTATGGGTGGAGTTGGAAGTGATATTGCTATTGAGTCTGCTGATATAGTTTTATTACAAGATGACCCTTACAAAGTAGTTGAAGTTCTTAAACTTGCAAATATCAATAAAAATATTGTTTTCCAAAATATAGTCTTCTCCCTTGGAATAAAAATTATAGTTATGATTTTGGGAGTTTTAGGTTTTGCTAATATGTGGCTTGCTATATTTGCTGATGTGGGAGTATCACTTCTTGCAGTTCTTAATGCCTCTCGTATTTTAGCTCTAAAAAAATTATAATTTATAACATAATTATATGGTATAATAAAGCTATCTTAATTTTTTAAGATAGCTTTTTTTGAGGAGTGATTATTTTGATTTATTTTTTATATGGAGATGTACCCTTACAACTAAAATATGAAGAGCTTATAAAAGAGATAAAAAAAGAAAATCCTACTATTGAGGAGCAATATTTCGATATTTCCCAAGATAATATTGATGATATTTTTACAGCTCTTTCATCTAATAGTATGTTTTCACCTCTTACTCTTTTGGTTATAAAAAGACTTGAAAAAATCAAGGACTTATCAAAATTTTTAAAATCTCTTGGGGAGTTTAACTATTCACAGAAGATAATAGTTTTACTTTATGAGGAGTTTTTAAATGATTTTGGAAAAGCTAGCAATGAAGTGGATAAGACTTCTCTTAAGAATGCTGAAAAAATAGCAAAACTTATTCCAGCTCGTAAAGCTCTTGAAAAAAAGGCTATGGAGTTTTATGTGGAATCTAACCTTTCTTGCTCTCCCTATGAGGCAGAGAAGTTTTTGGAAATAGTTGGAGATGATTTTTCTAAGGTTAAAAATGAGATAGAAAAGGTTAAAAACTTTTTAAATGGAGAGGCTTTTAATCTTGAAAAAACTATAAATATTTTATCTGTTAGCAATGAATATAGCCTTAATAAACTTATAGAACTATTCCTTTATAGAAAGGAAAAAACTCGTCTTGTAAACTATCTACAAAGAGAAAAAAACTATATGTTATTCTTAACTATATTAGTTGAGGAGATAACTATCCTTGCAAAGCTTAAAAATCTCCAAAAACGTGGAATAATATTTATAAATATTTCATATAATCAGTTTAAAAGTGATGTATATCCTAATATTAAAAATCTTTTTAAAAAAGATAGCTATAGATTTATTGCTGAATATCCACTTTTTCTTAAGTTTAAATATCTAAATGATTTCTCATATGATTTCTTTGATGATAAACTTTTAAGATGTCTTGATGCAGAGTATAATTTTAAAAGTGGTTTTATGGACGAAAATATAGCTGTTGAGATGCTTATTAATAATTTTTTTGAAAAATAAAAATTTTTTGCAATCTTTGAATAAGGTGTCTTGTGATTTTCCCATTTTTAGAAAATTTATCCTAAAATATTTGTATAGAAATTTTAAAGAAGGAATAATACGACAGAATTAATTAAGATTCAAGAAAGAGGTAGAGAGCAATTTGTAAACGGTAGAGAATTACATAGATTTTTAGAGGTATTAACTCCCTATAAAAAATGGTTTGATAGAATGTGTGATTATGGATTTATTGAAAATAAAGACTTTATAGCATATGTACAAAAAAGTACACTTGCTAATAATAGAGAATATACTAAAACAGACTATCTTATGAAAATATCTATGGCTAAGGAAATATCAATGCTACAAAGAAATGAGAAAGATAAAGAGATACATTTCTATTTTATAAAATGCAAATAGACTTGGAACTCTGATGAAATAGTGATCGCTAGGGCTTTTTTAATACAAAATAAGAAAATACTTAGATATAAAAAATAAGAGGATTAATTCTTTGAAAAGTGTCCAACTGTTTCCAAAAGTTAGACAAAAGCTATTGTTTTAATATCTGATAATATAAGAATATATAAAAAGTGTAGATCTTTTATAAAAACTTTGACTACATCATAAAATAAGTAATATTAAGTATTTATATTAATTTATATTAAAATGTAGTCAAAAAATATGTTTTTCTTTATAATAATAAAGTATGAATTAATATCTTATAATAGATTAATGTATAAATATATATGTATGTATGGAATATAAAATTTTGGCTACAAATCTAGTTTTTTAATCATAACCTACTATAATAAAGCATCTTAGAGCGTAGTCACTTTTAAAAAAAATTGTTACACTTTGTCAACAATTTACCTTAACTATAGCAATTAATTTACTTTAAAAAAGTATAATTTTGGTAACAATATTTTTAATCTCTGGCTACATTTTAATTTTTATCTTTTTTCCATATAGAGAATTTTATCTATACTCTTCCAAGATTTTCTTAGTTAAGTCTGGATAGTTTCCTATAACTATATCTATACCTTTTTCTATCATATCCCTTATATCTTTTTCTTCATTTACTGTATAGACATTTATCTCAATATTATGCTCTTTTAACTCTTTTACATTTTCGGCAGTCATACTTAAAAAATGAGGGTGATAACATTTTACACCTACATCTTCAGTGTATTTTCCAGCATTAATTATCCAAGTTTCAGTAAGTAACCCATATTTTAAATTAGGTGCAATATTTTTCATTCTTAGGACTGAATAATGATTAAAACTAGAAATAAGCACTCTATCCTCTAGCTTATACTCTTCAATTAATTTCCACACTTTTTCTTCAATACCAAAATATTCATTTAACCCTGTTTTTAGCTCAATATTTGTAACTATATTTTTATCTTTTACAAGTTCAAAATACTCTCTCAAAGTTGGAATAGGATTAAATCCACATTGCCCTCTAAATTTAAAAGAGGCATCAAATTTTCTTAACTCATCATAAGTATATGACACTACCAAACCTTTTCCATCAGTAGTACGGTCTATTGTTTCGTCGTGGATAATCACAACTTCTCCATCTTTAGTCAACTGAACATCTAGTTCTATTCCGTCTACTCCCTCTTCTACTGCTTTTCTAAAAGCTAACATTGTATTTTCTGGATATTTTCCACTAAATCCTCTGTGAGCAAAATTTTTAGTCATCTTAACTCCTTTAATTATTCTTCAACTACATTATCTTTATATATTCTTGAATAAATATCCTGTGCTTTTGTACCTATCTCATTTAACTCATATTCCTCATCAGTACCATATTGAGCTATAAATTTTACAATAGATGTCAAAACCTCATCAATAGGCATTTCATATATCATATAAAATCCATCATCAAAATATTCCTTTAAAAATTCTTGATCCTCTTTAGATATCTTTAACATACTTCCTCCAAATATTTTTTTATACAATTTAGTTATACCCTATGTAAAGTTTTTTTTCAACTACTTTTTACATAATTTTTACATATTACTATTTTTAATTTTTTCTGTTTCCTTGCTAATAAAAAAATTTACAAAGTCAAAAAATTAAGATAAAATATATATCATACTATATTTTTAGGAGAAACAGATGATAAAAAAAATTTTAGAAAAAGAAAATCTGTCGCCAGAGGATTTGCTTACACTTATTAAGATAAACAACCCTCAAGATTTACAACTTCTTTTTGATAAAGCATACGAAACAAAACTAAAATATATTGGTAATAAAGTTTATTATAGAGGGCTTATAGAATGTTCGAATATCTGCATTAAAAACTGCAAATACTGTGGTATAAGGCGTGATAATAAAAATGTAGATAGGTTCGCTCTTTCCAAAAATGATATTTTAGATATTTCTCGTTGGATATATAAAAATGGTTATGGTTCTTTAGCTCTACAATCTGGAGAGAGAACTGATAAGGAGTTTATAGATTTTATAGAAGATACCTTAAAAGATATTCAAAAAATCTCAAATAACTCCCTTGGAATAACCCTATCCCTTGGAGAACAAACCCTTGATACCTACAAAAGATGGCTAAAAGCTGGGGCTAGTCGTTATCTTTTAAGGATAGAAACTACCAACAGAGAACTTTTTAAAAAAATCCATTTTGATGATGACTTACACTCATTTGACAAAAGATTACAAGCTCTTAAAGACTTAAAAACAGCTGGTTATCAAGTGGGAACTGGTGTAATGATAGGGCTACCTGACCAAACCTATAAGGATTTAGTAAATGATATTATATTTTTTAAAGAAAATGATATTGATATGATAGGAATGGGACCATATATTCTTCACGAAGAAACTCCTCTTGGTCAAAACTCAGTAGATAAAATATTATCTGATGAAAAAAGATTTGAACTTAGTCTAAAGATGATTGCTCTTTGTAGAATTTATCTAAAAGATATAAATATTGCTGCTACAACAGCACTTCATGCTCTTGACCCACTTGGTAGAGAAAAAGGAATCCTTGCTGGAGCCAATGTTATTATGCCAAATGCCACATCAAAGAGCATAAAACCAAAATATCAACTTTATCGTGGAAAACCAAATCTTGAAGATGATGCTATCACTGGAAAACTTGCCCTTGAAAAAAGTCTAAAGAGTATAGGGGAAGAGGTAATTTACTTTAAGCAAGGAAATTCTCCACATTTTTATAATAGAATAAAATAGCGAGGTGTTTAATGGAAGGATATATAAAATCAAACTTTTTAGAAAATTATAACGAAAATAGTAAAAAAGCTATACTTGTAGTAAACTTTGGTACTACTCATTTTGACACAAGAGAAAATACAATCGAAGTTTTAATAAATGAAGTAAAAGAAAAATTTACTGACTTTGAAGTTAGAGAATGTTATACTTCAAGAATTATCTTAAAAAAATTAAGAGAAAAAAATATTTTTATTGATAATCCTGTTGAGGCTATGGAAAGATTAAAGAATGAGGGATATACTCATGTGATTATTATCTCTAGCAATGTTATAGACGGTATTGAGTACAAAGCCCTAGTTAAAAATATTGAGCATTTTAATGGAGATTTCGAAGAGTTAAGGATTGCTCCCCCTCTTCTTAACACAAATACTAGCTTTTTAAAAGTGGCTAAGGTTTTAAACGAATATTTTGGAAATCCTAGTGAAAAAGAGGCTTATCTATTTGTAGGTCACGGAACTTTAGATTCATCAGACTCAGCTTATCCTTGTATGGATTATATTTTTAAATATCTTGGTTATAGCTATTATGTGGGAACTATTGAGGGATTTCCATCAATAGATGAGATAAAAGAGATTTTAACAAAAGATGGTATCAAAAAAGTTACTCTTATTCCATTTATGATTGTAGCTGGGGAACACGCTAAAAATGATATTGCTAATGATTGGAAAGAGGAGCTTGAAAAAGAGGGCTTTGAAGTAAATTTAAATCTTACAAGCCTTGGAGCTATAAAAGAGATAAGAGATATATTCGTAGAAAATGGTGAGCTTTTACTAGATTATAAGAAAGAAGATATACTAGAGAAAAAACTATTTTATAGTAAATAATAAAATCTTCTCAACACAAAAAACATTGATTTTTCAAAGATAAAATGGTAAAATATAGTAAATAAAAGAGCGGTGTTTCCCCACCATTAAGCAGGGAGTTAAAAGAGCGGTGTTTCCCCACCATTAAGCAGGGAGTTAAAAGAGTGGTGATTCCCTACCATTAAGAGTGGAAGCCAAAAGATTAAGGTTGGTTACTAAATAGCCAACCTTTTTACATACAAGGAGCTTTATATGAAATTATACACTATCAATGAAGAATATATAAATTATTTAAGACAATTTTCAGAAAATGTAAAATATAATAAAAAGGAAAGTAGACCCTATGTTGGTATTATACTAAAAATAGATGATTATACTTATTTTGCACCTTTAGGCTCTCCAAAGCCCAAACATTTGAAAATGAAAGAATCTCTTGATTTTATTAAAATAGATAATGGAAAAATCGGAGTTATAAACTTAAATAATATGATACCTGTATCAGAGGATAAGGTTACAAATATAATATTTAATACTCTCTCTGATAAGAAATATGCTACTTTACTAGAAAGTCAATTAAGATGGATTGAGAGAAATACAGAACTTATATCTTCTAAAAGTTTTAAATTATATAAATTGATAACAACAAAAGAAAATACAATGTTTCACAAAAGATGTAATAATTTTAAATTATTAGAAGAAAAATCTCTAGAATATTTATCAACAAAAGAAAAATAAAAAATAAAAACCTAAGTTATATTACATAGCTTAGGCTTTTTTATAATTATTATTTTTTCAGTCTTACAGTTGGCTCACTTGGTAGTTTAAATAGTGGCACAAATCTATCCCAACCAGTTAGAGTGAGTATAAGTATAGAGAATACCGCTATCATTGCCAAGAAATTACATTTTATAATATCTGTTGGCACAAATTTATAAAGTGGATAAACTACATTTGCTATCCCTGTAAAAAACACTGTATAAGTATGCCAAGGAATAAACTGAGAACCAAAAACTCCCATTGCGTCATTAAAGCAACCGTTTCTAAGTCTTAATTTATATTTATCTTCTTCAAACCCTTCCACATTTTCATCTACAAGATTTTTTATAATTGGACCAATAGTTACTATCTGTGCCATCTCATCAGCTAAAGAAACATTTCCTAATATTGCAAATATTCCATTGAAGAACATAAGTTGTCTTACATTTTTAGATAACTTTCTTACAACTCTAGAAAGTGGCTCAAAAGCATTTATACTTCCCATTATTCCACCAAAAGCTGTTATCCACATCATCATTACAATAACACTTCCACCAGCTCCAGAAAAACCAGAATACATAAGTCCTAAGAAATCTTTTATATTGTCAACAGTCCCTGCATAAAGTCCAAATCCTAGAGAACTCATTATCCCTATAAACAGACACATCAAAGTAGGCATTCCTTTTATAGCAGCTCCTAATACAAGAAGAAGTGGCATTCCCATATAAAGTGGTACACCTTGTTTTACCTGCTCAAGTAAAATCACTGCTGATTCTCTTTCACGAGCCAGTGCCACCCACACATCTTGAGGTATCTCGTTAATGGCATCTCTTGCATTTCCCACAACATCAGGTAATCCCATTACAACTGATGCAAGATAAAAAGTTATTATCCCAGCCACCAAACAAAGCAATGACCAACCACCTTGATGTCTTATTCTATGGATTACTTCTACTTTTTGTATTCCAGAACTTACAACAGTAGTATCAGAGATAAGTCCAATATTATCTCCAAAACAAGCTCCCCCTGCAATAGCCCCAAGAGTTAAAATTATATTTCCATCAACAATATGATTCAGCCATAAAAATATTGGAGCACAAGCTGCGAAAGTTCCCCAAGAAGTTCCGATAGTTACTGAAAGAACACTTGTAACTATTATCCCTGTTACAGCAATAGTTTTTGCAGTCAAACCAAAGTTTAAAGCCATAATGATAATTGATGCCCCAACTCCTGTTGCCATAAATGCCTCTGCCATAGCATAAGCAAGCATAAGTATAAAAAATACAAGTTGGATCTCTTTTACACTATCCACAGCTTTTTCTACTATTTTATTAAAAGTAAATTTTTCAGTTAGCCAAGCTATAATAGCCACATAGATAGTTGCTATTGGTGCAGCTACTAAAAAATCTAGTTTCATTCCTACCATTAATATTCCTAATAAAACTACTGGAGAGAGTTTTAAAACCTCAATAAAAACCCCTCTTCTTTCACTGTTCGTCATCTTTCCTCCCAAATTTTTCAATAAAAAAAGCCTTATAAAAAATATAAGGCAAAATTTCAAAAAAATATCTAAAATGATAGCCCTACATTAGTCCTACTAATGTCAGTACTGAAGATATTCTCCTCAGTCCCAAGTGTTTGATTAAGCTCTCTCAAACCTTTCGGCAAAATCCCCTTTCAATCTTTTTCACAGCCTTGCTAAGCTCCAAAGATTTAATAATGTTTCTTGCAACCTCTACCTAAAATATTTGATTATTCCACAGAAAATCATATCATCTTTTATACTTATTGTCAACGTGTATTTTTTATTTTTTTGTTTCATTTTACTCTTATCAATGTTATAATTAGTATAATAACTGATTTTTATGGAGAAATTAATGGAAAAAATTATTTTAAATGTCACAGAGGAATTTATTGGAAAAAGAATAGATGTTTTTTTACAAAAAAATATTTCTGACACTAGTAGAGCTTTTATTCAAAAGCTTATAGATGACGGAAATGTCTTAGTTAATGCTAAGATTTGCAATAAATCTTCATTAAAGCTAAAAGGAAATGAAATAATTGAAATAACTTTACCTGAGGAGGAAGTAAAAGAAATTTTACCTGAAAATATCCCATTGAACATAGTCTACGAAGATGAAGATATTGCGGTTATCAATAAACCAGCAGGTCTAACTGTACACCCTGCCCAAGATATTGTTAGTGGTACTCTAGTAAATGGACTTTTATTTCATTTTAAAACTCTAGCAAATATTGAAACAGAAAAAGTAAGACCGGGGATTGTCCACAGGTTAGACAAAAATACAAGTGGTTTAATAGTTATTGCAAAAACTGACAGAGCCTCTGAAAAACTTATTGAAAAATTTAAAACAAAAGACATAAAAAAAACTTATATTGCAATCTGCAAAGGAAATTTTAGTGAAAAATCTGGAAGAATAGAAAATCTTATTGGTCGTGACCCAGCAGAGAGAAAAAGAATGGCTGTTGTAGAGATAAATGGAAAACCAGCTATAAGTAACTATCAAGTTATTGACGAGGTGCAAGATTTTTCATTGGTAAAAGTTCATATTGAAACTGGTAGAACTCATCAAATAAGAGTTCATATGAAATATCTTAACCACCCAATATTAGGTGATGACACTTATGGCAACCCTTCAAAAATTGCAAAACGTCAAATGCTACACGCATACTTTTTAGAGTTTAACCACCCAATAACAAATGAGCCTTTAAAAATATTTGGAGAGTTACCTGATGATTTTGTAGAGGTTGCAAAAAAATTAAAATTAAACATAGATATTATAAAAGAAAACGGTGATAACAATGAGTAGTCTTTATGAGTTTGATAAGGAAAAAGGAGATATTTTGGGAGTTGACGAGGCTGGACGTGGACCACTTGCTGGACCAGTTGTTGCTGCTGCTGTTAAAATCCACCAATATCACGACTTTTTCGAAATGATAAATGATTCTAAAAAACTTAGTGAAAAAAAACGTGAAGAACTTTTTGATAAAATTCTAACTTACTGTGATGTTGGAGTTGGGATTGCCTCAGTTGAAGAGATAGATGAAGTAAACATTTTAGAGGCTACTTTTATAGCTATGAATAGAGCTATTGAAGATGTTAGCAAAAATTCTGATGTTACTTTTGACACTGTTTTAGTTGATGGTAATAAACTTATAAAAAAATATAATGGAAAACAAGAATTTTTGGTAAAAGGCGATGCAAAATCTCTGTCTATTGCTGCTGCCTCTATTATTGCAAAGGTTACGAGAGATAGAATAATGCTTAAATTTGCTGAGATTTATCCAGAGTATCATTTTGAAAAACACAAAGGTTATGGAACAAAACTTCATAGAGAGATTTTACTAGAAAAAGGTGTTCTTCCAATCCATAGAAAAACTTTTTTAAAAAAAATTCTATCTAAATAGTATTGGTGGTGCTTATATGAAAAATTTTTTAAATAAGAGAGTTCAAGGAGAATATTTTGAAAATTTAGCCCTTAATTTTTTAGAAAAAGAGGGATTTTCTCTTTTGGAAAAAAATTTTTACTGTAAGCACGGAGAGATTGATATAATCTTAAGAAAATCTGACCTTATTGTTTTTGTAGAGGTAAAACAAAGGAGTTCTAAAAGTTTTGGAACTGGATTTGATGCAATATCTTATACAAAACAAAAGAAAATGTATCTCACTGCTCAAAACTTTCTTTATAGGAATAGCTTAGAAAATTTTAATTTTCGTTTTGACGCAGTGGTATTTGATGAGAAAGATAATTGTCATTGGATTAAAAATATAATGTGGGGTGATGAAATTGGATTTTAGATGTCCTAAGTGCGGTAGTGCTGATTTTTTTGTAAAAACTGCTGTATTTCCTGAAAAAGATACAAAGCTAAAACTTGAGTTTGGTACTTATTACTTGAAAATTTGTGCTGACTGTGGATATACTGAGATGTACTCAGCCAAAGTCGTAAACAAAGACTTAAAGGAAAAAGATGCCCCTACACCTAAGCCAGTACCTTAGAAAATTTTTCTACTATGATAGATGTAGTGTATGTAATGAAATTTTATCTAATTCTGAGATTTACATCTGTAAAAAGTGCCAAGAAAAATTTAAAAACAACAACCAATTAAAAAATTTTAAAAATATCTATTATATTTTTAAATATGATAGTGATTTTAAGAATTTAATAAAAAATTATAAATTTTACAACAGGAAATATTTAGGTTTTTTTATAAGTCATTTGATTGAGAGAAATTTAAAAAAAGTTATTGAAGAAAAAGATATCGATATTATTATCCCTGTACCTTTAAATAAGAAAAGGTTTTTTTCTCGTGGATTTAATCAAGTGTCATATATTTTGGATATTCTAGACATAGATTATCAAAAGATAATAAGAACAAAAGACACAAAACATATGAGCCTTTTGCTTGATAAAAATATGAGAAAATTTAATATTAGAAATGCCTTTTCTATACCTTTTGAGGTAAATGGCAAAAATATCTTGATAATTGATGATATTATAACTACTGGTAGTACAATCCATGAGATTATAAAAGAGATTAATCTCATAGGAAAGCCAAAAAGTATAACTATCTTTGTTTTTTCAATGGCTAAGACTTTTGAAAAATCTAATTTGGGGAGAAAAAATGAAAATATTAGTAGATAACAAAGAGTTTATTATAAATAAAACTTTTAATAGTTTTGGAGAACTAATAAACGAAATCACTAAAAAATTAAAAACAGAGGATAAAATCTTAGAAACAATAATAGTTGACGGAGTAGTTCTTAACACTGCCTCTATTGTTGATATATCTAAGGTTACTTTGATTGAGATTTTTACTAAAAGCCACAGAAATATTTTATACCACTCACTTTTTCTTTTGGAAGAGTATATACAAGAATATTTTAAATCTTTAAAAATCTTAGAGGATTATGAGCTCGATCCATTCACTTATGATATGAAAATAAATGAGATTTTAAGTTTTTTAAACTGGACTTTAAACCTTTTATACAGCCTAAAAGAAAATACCTATGTAGACTATCTATATTTTGGTTATAACGAACTTTTAGAGGAGTTTAAGGATAGTTATAATAATCTTTTAAAAGCTATTGATAGCGGAGATTATGAAACAGCCTTTGATATACTAGAATTTGAAATCTCAGATATGCTTTCTGCTCTAGGAGAGAACATCGAAAGTTACAAAAAAGACATCTTAATAGATGAAGATTCTTCAAATCATACAAATTAATAAATAATGTATAAAAATTAATCAAAAAAAATCAACTTATTAACTTATAGAAAATTAGTATTTTTTTTAAGAATATGGTAAAATCTATTTGTAAAAGAATAATATAAATTAAATATTTTTAGGAGGATCAGTTATGAGAAAAACAATAATCGCTGGAAACTGGAAAATGAACAAAACTAATAAAGAAGCTGTTGAAATGTTAACAGAATTAAAAGAAATCGTAAAAGGAATCGACTCTGTTGGAATCGTTATCGGAGCACCTTTCACAGCTTTATCTGACGCAGTAAAAGCTGTTGCTGGAAGCAATATTAAAATCGCTGCTGAAAACGTTTACCCTAAAGAATCTGGAGCATATACTGGTGAAGTTTCTCCTGTTATGTTAAAAGAAATCGGTGTTGAATATGTAATCCTTGGACACTCTGAAAGAAGAGAATATTTCAAAGAATCTGATGAATTTATAAATGAAAAAGTTAAATGTGTATTAGCACATGGAATGACTCCAATCCTTTGTATCGGAGAAAAATTAGAAGATAGAGAAGCTGGAAGAACTAACGATGTTAACAAAACTCAAATCAACGGAGGACTTGCTGGTCTTACTGCTGAAGAAGCTAAAAAAGTTGTTATCGCTTACGAACCAGTATGGGCAATAGGAACTGGAAAAACTGCTACTCCTGAAATAGCTGAAGAAACTCACAAAGCTATAAGAGAAGAATTAGCAAGAATGTTCGGTGAAGAAGTTGCCAACGAAATCACTATCCAATATGGTGGATCTATGAAACCAGAAAACGCTCAAGAATTACTTGCTCAAGCTGACATTGACGGAGGATTAATCGGAGGAGCATCATTAAAAGCTCAAGATTTCTCTAAAATAGTTAAAGCTGGATTATAATTAAATTTTATTTTTAGGAAGGAATTAGAAAAATGACAAAAAAACCATTAATGTTAATGATATTAGACGGTTGGGGAATCAGTACTTGTGATTCTTGCGTAAATGCTATTAAAAACGCTCACCCAGATTTTTACTTAAGTCTTTTAGAAAAATATCCACACTCAGAACTTTTTGCTTCTGAAGAATATGTTGGATTACCTGCTGGACAAATGGGAAACTCTGAAGTTGGACACTTAAACATCGGAGCTGGAAGAGTTATATACCAACCACTTGTTCAAATCAGTAAAGATATAAAAGATGGAGCTTTCTTTGAAATCCCTGTATTAAAAGAAGCTTTTGAATATGCTAAAAACCATAACAACAGAGTTCACATTGGAGGACTTTTATCAGATGGAGGAGTTCACTCTCACACTGAACACTGTTTCGGACTTTTAGAAATGGGTAAAAAATATGGAGTAGAAATGTATCTTCACGCTTTCTTAGATGGAAGAGACACAGCTCCAACTTCTGGTGCAGGATTCTTACAACAAACAGAAGATAAAATGGCTGAATTAAACTATGGTAAAATAGCTACTATCTCTGGAAGATATTTTGCTATGGACAGAGATAAAAACTGGGACAGAACTAAAAAAGCTTATGACAATATGACTATTGGAAACGGAGTTCAAGGAACTTCTGTTGCAGAAGCTATAAAAGCATCTTATGATAAAGGAATTACAGACGAATTCGTAGAACCAACTGTAATCGACAAAGAAGGATTAATCAGAGAAGGAGATGTATTTATAAACTTCAACTTCAGACCTGATAGAGCTAGACAAATAACTAGAGCTTTAAACGATAAAGAATTCCCTTATTTCGAAAGAAATATTGCTCCAGTAAAAGTTTACTGTATGAGACAATATGATGCTACAATAGATGCACCAGTTATCTATGTAGACCAAGAAATAAAAAATACTTTTGGTGAAGTAATCTCTAAAGCTGGATTAAAACAATTCAGAACTGCTGAAACTGAAAAATATGCTCACGTTACTTTCTTCTTCAACGGTGGAAAAGAAACTCAATACGAAGGAGAAGACAGAAAACTTGTTGCATCTCCAAAAGTTGCTACATATGACTTAAAACCAGAAATGTCAGCTTATGAAGTTTGTGACGGACTTTTAGAAGCTTTAGACTCTAACAAATATGATGTATTTATCGTAAACTTTGCTAACCCTGATATGGTTGGACATACTGGAGTTGTTGAAGCTGCTGAAAAAGCTATCAAAGCTGTTGACGAATGTATTAAAAAAGTGGCTACAAAAGTTTTATCACTTGATGGAACTTTACTTGTTACAGCTGACCACGGAAATGCAGAATTAATGGTTGATCCAGTAACTGGAGCTCCATTTACATCTCATACTATAAACAAAGTTCCTTTCATCTATGTATCTAACCACACTGAAGGTTTAGAAGTTAAAGATGGAAAATTAGCTGACCTTGCTCCTACAATGTTAAACATCTTAGGAATTGAAAAACCAGCTGAAATGGACGGAGTAAACTTAGTTAAATAGTTTTATGACTAAATAAAAAATTGAGGTTATTGTGATTATACAGTAACCTCTTTTAATTTGACTTTTTTTAAAATATTTTATAATACATATGTAAATACCCGCTGGGTACCTAGATGATATTAAAATTAAGCTTAGAATAAAGGCTCTCAATTTTTTTGGAGTTTTTATTATTAATCTTATCTGTAATCTCAACCCTTCGGGGGTTTTTTTTATAAATTAAAAAATTAAAATCTCCACATCTTGAGCTAATTTTTCTAATTTTTGATTTAACTCTCTTGAAATATTATGAGATAATTCCTCCACAAAACTATTTCCATTTTTTTCAAGCTCATCAAATATAGCTTTATTTAGTTTTTCACGAGTTTTATCAGATAAAAACATATCTTTTCTCACAAGTTTTCTAAGAAGAACTGGCACAGATTTTTTAATAAACAGGTGTTTACTTCTATTAAATCCCACCATTCCAGCTAAAATTCCAATTATCGCT
This sequence comes from Fusobacterium perfoetens, assembly GCF_021531475.1. Taxonomy (NCBI): domain Bacteria; kingdom Fusobacteriati; phylum Fusobacteriota; class Fusobacteriia; order Fusobacteriales; family Fusobacteriaceae; genus Fusobacterium; species Fusobacterium perfoetens. Next base: position 35,736 of record NZ_JADYTX010000010.1, read on the forward strand.
CCACCTAAAAATCCAAGAGGACCTGTTGCTATAAGAGCTGTACCACTTCCTCCACAAAGCATTCCAATCAAAACTCCAACTATAAGAGAAACTATTCCATTTATTATATTTTCCCCTTGAAGATTTTTTATAGAAAAATCTATATTGTGAAAATCTGTTTTTATATCCACTGCCAAAAGATTCATCTCCTCTTTTGGTATCATATATCTATCACAAATCTCATCAATAGGTACTTGCAATTTATCACAAAGTTTTACTGACCAACCGATTATTGATTCTTCCAAAAGAGATTTTATCTCACCTGGCTCTAGTATCTCCCTTACCTTTTGAGAAATAATTCCATTCATCTCCTCAATTGTATCAATCTGACCTTTTTTCCAAAGGGAGATATTTGGCAAAATACTTGTATTTATAACAAACTCAGTTATTTTTTCAACCATTGGATATACAAGAGAATAAATATCCTCTTTTACATTTTTTTCTACCACTCCACTATTTATAAAAGTTTTTACTTCCTCTCTAAACTCTCTCAATCTTTCGTCTATAATTCCAGAATATGCCAAACCTTTTCCGATAGAAAACTCTGGCTCTTCAGAATTAACTATTATTGCATTAGGAAATGAAAATTTACATTGCTCCCTAAAAAATTTCATTCTCGATGCTCCACCAGTCAGTATCAAAAGTTTTGGTAGATTATCCTTTGTAACTTTTGCTGACTCATAAAGGGAGTATTGTATCCCCTCTACAAAAGATTTTCCATTTAATTCTGGTATAGGTTTATTTATAATCTTTCTTATAATCTCCTCGTTGGCTTTTATAGAAAGGTTTTGTATTCCGTCATAATAAAGAGATACTACCTCTTCATAAAAGGAATTTTTATATAAATCCTCATTTGTAAAATATTTTTCTTTTACCTTTCTAGCCACTAGCTCTGCATAACAACGCCAACCATAACTCTCATCAAAGGTTTCTTTTATTTTTTCTTTATCAATACTTTGAGATATTGCCTCTTCCAAAAGATATTTATCTATCAAACCACTTCCAAGATTGTTATTTCCAAAAACTCCAATCCCTGTTTCTTTTCCATTTACTATATAGGCAAAATCCAAAGTCGACGAACCAATATCCACAACTAACACACTTTCTTTCAGAAGTTCTGGATTGACCCTTATATTTTTTGCCTCACGAGCATAGAGAAAAGCCGCCCTTGACTCTGATATAACTCTTACATTCGGAACTCCAGCTTTTATCAAAAGATTTCTATATCTTTTTCTCATCTCTAAATCCCAACCAGCTGGACAACCTACTGTTATTTGAATATCATTCCCAAGCTCTAACTCAGAAAGTTTTTGTACAACACCTTTTGCAAAGAGAACTATATCATTTTCTGAAATCTCTGATTTTTCTGAGAAACGACTTTTAAATCTAACTCTTAAGGAATTTTTATCCCCCAAAGATATTGCTTGTTCTCCGATTAAAATCTCATCTCCGTCTAAAGCCACAGCAGAGATAAAACTTTTTTTGTCCCCTAATGATAAAATTATAGGCTCTATATCTTTACTAGCTGATGATATTTCAGCAACTGTACTTTCTCCGTCACCTAAATCAAATCCTAAGTATCTCATTTTTTACCTCCACTTTAAATTTTTTTAGTAGCCACTCCTCTTGCCAATACTTTTTTGCTATCCCTATCAACAAAAGCTGATTTTATAGTCATTGAAGAGGTTTTACTTGGGAAAACATCAAAATACTTTTCTGTTTCATCTGAATAATCTAATTTTTCTATATTATTAGAAAGTAATACATTTGCTGTTTCCCTATTAAGAGTTGATATTATCTGTTTATTATCAGTTTTTTCTATCTCATCTATTTTTTGGAAAATCTCTAAGATATTTTTATCAATATTCATATCGTTTTTATTTTCCAAACCATTTAAAATCACAAACTCATCTATATATCTGTCCATTGATTCCATAGTTCTATCCATAAAAACTAAAAGTTTTTCTACATCAATATTTATCTCTGTTTTTTGGATTTTATCGATTGTTTTTGTTTTTTCTCTATATTTTTTTAGGATAAGTAAAACTATTATAGCCTCACAGATAAATCCAACAATAGCTCCTCCAACATTTGTATAAAGTTTATTTTTTAAACCTTGTGAAAAACTAAACCAAATTGAATAAACTAAAATACAGTGAATTACTGCTAAAAATACACTATTTCCTTTTTCTTTGTAAGTAATTCCACTTTCTTCTGACCAGATTTTCGCCTCTCCTAAAGTATTATAAATATTAAAATTTTCTTTTACCATAGAAAACATAATCCCTATCTGTTGACGAAGTTTTGAATCCCTCTCTTCTGACATTGTAGTATGTTGAATAGTTTCTATTTTCTCTAAAATAATATTTTTTATATCTTGAATAGTATTTTCTTTTGCAAGGATAGTTTTTCTAGTATCCTCTCTAATATCAAGCCATTTATCTTTTATTTTCAATTTAACACCTCCATATTTTATTTGACGAAAAATCTAGCTAAAAAGATATTAAAATAAGCTGTTGCAACTTTAAGAAATATAAGATTAAAAATTACTACAGATTACGAAAAATTGATTTATTTAAAGCTCATCTCACTAAAATCACAAAACTCACTTCGTTCAAACAGTTGTGATTTTTAGCGTTCAATGTCGCTTTATAAATCTAATTTTTCTCCATAATTTCCGTAATTTTTAATCTATATTCTTTTTATAAAAAATGCAACAGCCTATTGTTATTTTTAATTATTATTTTCCATTTTTTTGTTTACTTTTTTTCTCTTATGAAAACCTAAATCTGCTGGATTTATACTTCCATTTATATAAAGTATCTCTCCACCATTTTCTTCAAATTCCTTTCTCAATAAAACTACTTTATCAATTAATTCCTTTTCCTCAAAAGAAATTTTAGAAGATATTTTTTCTCCCTTGCTCCAATTATTAATCACACCTAAATTATCTCCTGCAATTTTTTTATATTTGTTATTTTCTTTAGATATTAAAAGTGCTAGATAAAGTCCAAAAAGTTCCCCATACATAATATTATTAATCTTTCCTAAATTATAATTTCCATACCCATTCAAAGAATTTTTATACTCAGATAATTTTTCTATAATTGGATTTCCCATATAATCACTTACACAGACTTCTGCTCCTATTCCTCTACCTGTTCCTACATCAAAAAATATTGTATCCTCTTTTAAAAGATTTTTCATATCAATTATATAGTTTTGTTCCATATTTCTTAACCATCTATCTGCTTCATTAACAGTATCAAATATTCTTGTTATATTAGCTCTATCTTTAGTAAAATTTTTTTGTATTTCCAAATCAAAAACAATTAAACTTTTTAATTCTTCTACCAAAAAAATAGCATAACATATTCTTCTTTCAGTTTTACACTGTTCAAGCCATTCAAAAGCATCTTTTTCATTTATAAAACCTTTGAAAACTCCCTTTTCATCATTTATAGCAATATTTACTTTTTCAAAAAAATCAGTTATAAAACTTTCTCTATTCTCTGGAAAATATACTGCATAATGTTTTTTCTTTAATTCTTTAGGAATTTTTTTAGGATTGATGTCCTTTTCCTTTTCTGCCACTATTTCCAACCATCTTTTTGCCTCTTCCTCTGTGACAAATTTTCTGCAAAGATATGAACTTTTATAAAGCATAGAATTTACTTCCTCTGGGGCAGTTAATATTTTTTTCTCTTTTGTATCTTTGAAAAAAATTGCATAATATTTTTTAGGTTTTGCTGAAATATTATTGACTGAAGAACTACTTTTACTTTCATTAACAATAACTAATCTATCTTTTTTTATATTTTCTAACCACTCTAGCCCTTCTTCTTCAGAAAAGAATTTTTTACAAAAAGATGTCTTTTTATAAATAGTTTTTGTTACTTCTTGTGGGTCAGTTAATATTATCCCCTCTTTTTCTTTTTTTAAATAAACAGCATAATAGATTTTCTTTTTTTCTGGAAGTTTTATCTCTCCATTTTTAAGTTTTTCTATCCATTCAAGTGCTTTTTCCTTAGTTTCAAATTTTTCTGTTAAATTATATACCCCTTTTCTATGACTATCAGCCTCTATATAATTATCAACTATTAGATATTCTTTCGTCAAAGGAAAAAATATAGCATAATAAATTTCTAAAGTATTTTCTTCCATAATATTTTTTCCCCCTTTGATATTTAAAACTTTTACAATATTATACCATATATTTAAAAAAATTTTAGGGGTTACTGCAAAACTGCAACAACCCCTATTTTTTAATATCTTTCTTTCATTGCTCTTTCTATATCTCTCTTTTGGTCTTTTTTCGCTATACTTTCTCTTTTGTCATAAGTTTTCTTACCACGACCAAGAGCAATATCAACTTTTACATATCCCTTTGACAAATGAACATTTAAAGGAACGATAGTATATCCTTTTTGGCTCACTTTTTCGTGAAGTTTTCTTATCTCTTTTCTATGGAGTAAAAGTTTTCTTACTCTTTTTTCTTCAGGATTATATACACTTCCAAACTCCCAAGGAACGACGGACATTCCCATTATATACACTTCATCTTTTATAATTCTTACAAAAGATTCTTTTATACTTACTTTCCCAGCTTTTATAGATTTTACTTCACTACCTACAAGCTCAATCCCAGCCTCTATTTTATCCTCTATAAAATAATCAAAGTAAGCTTTTTTATTATTTGCTAAAATCATTTTTCACCTCTTCTGTTTCTTCTCTCAGAAAAATATTCCTCGTTATATGGAGCCACTTCAACCTCTAAGTCTGACATATCAGCTCTTACAACTATTACATCAAGTTTATCTCCAAGATTAAAAATCTCTCCACTATCTGTATCTATCATTGCATAATTTTTCTCATCAAACTCATAATAATGTGGAGAGTTTGTAACGTCCCACATACATTCAACAAGCTCTTCAGTTTCTACAAAAACTTTTCTATTGGAAATTCCAACAATAGTTCCCTTGAAAACCTCTCCAATCTTATCAAGCATATATTCTACTATTTTTATTTTTTTACTTTCCTCTTCCACTTTCATAGCATCTCTCTCTGTTTTAGAAATCGCTATACAGATTGTTGGAAGATTTTTTTCCAGTTTTTCTAAATATTTTTTCTTTGGATAACCTACCAAAGTTTCTCCCAAAATTCTATGAATCATAAGGTCTGAATATCTTCTTATTGGAGAAGTAAAATGTGTATAATAGCTTGACGCAAGACCAAAGTGACCAATATTTTCTGGTGTATATCTAGCTTGTTTTAATGCCATAAGTATCATCTTATGAACTATCATACTTATACCTTTTATTTGAGAATCTTCAATAATTGATTGGAATTTTTTAGGGTGAACTCCCTCAGAACCAAACATAACTTTATAACCAAATTTTCCAAGAACATCATTTAACTCTTGTATTCTCTCAGCATCTGGTTTTTCGTGAGTTCTGTAGATACTTGGCACTTCTAGCCAGAAAAGTTTCTCTGCCACAGCCTCATTTGCCTCAATCATAAAGTCCTCAATTATTTTTTCAGCCTCTCCTCTTTCTCTTTTTTCCAAGTGGTCAACTTTTAATTTTTCGTCCAATACAACTTTTATTTCTGGTAGATCAAAATCTATACTTCCTCTACTATGTTTTACATTTCTTATAATTTTAGAAAGCTCTAGCATCATATCCACCATATTTTTTATCGGTGCATATTTTTTACAGATTTCTTCATCATTTTCCAAAATTTTATTTACATCAGTATAAGTCATACGGTAGGCTGTTCTTATTACAGCTTTGTAAGTTTTTACATCTTTTACTTTTCCTAGAGAGTCTATCTCCATTTCACAAGTAAAAGTAAGTTTATCCTCATTTGGATTTAGAGAACAGATTCCATTTGAAAGTTCTCTTGGTAGCATTGGAAGAACTCTATCTACAAGATAAACTGAATTTCCTCTTCTAAGTGCCTCTTTATCCATTGCAGAACCCTCTTTTACATAATAGCTTACATCTGCAATACTAACTATAAGTCTATAGTTTCCATTTTCTTTTTTTTCAACATATACTGCGTCGTCTAAATCTTTTGCGTCAGCTCCATCTATTGTTATTATTGAAAGATTTCTCAGATCCACCCTTGAATTTATCTCATCTTGGTGAACTTCTTGAGGAGTTTCTCTCGCCTCTCTCATTACCTCTTGTGGAAAATCTTCTGATAGATTTTCTCTTCTAAGTAGTGCCTCCATCATAACTTTACTATCAAGAGGATTTCCTAAAACTTCTATGATTTTTCCCTCAGGTTTTCTCTCTTTATCTCCAAAGAAATCTATTTTTACAACTACTAACTCTCCGTCACGAGCAATATTTGTAAATTTTTTAGGAATATATATGTCTTTTCCAAAAGAGTGAGTTGGAGTAACAAATCCAAAACTTTTTTGTTTTTGTAAAATACCAATAACTGTGTCATTAGTTCTTTTTATGATTTTATAGACTTCTCCCTCTTTTTTATCAGAGTTTCTACTCTCTTTTGTAATTCTGACTAAAACTATATCACCATTTAATGCTCCGTTAAATCCATTTTTAGGAATAAAAATCCCCTCTGTTTCAGTGTCAACAAAAGCAAATTTATTTCTTATTACACTAAACTCTCCACAAACCATTCCAATATTTTCAGGAATATTATATTTTCCTTTATTATTTTTTACAAGCTCTCCAAGCTCTACCCAAGAATCTAAAATATCTCTATTTTTCTTTTTTAACTTTGAAGACCAAGACAAAATCTTATAAATCTCATCTATTCCAACTGATTTTTGATGGTCAGTAAAATATTTTTTTAGCACTTCTAAATCTCTTTTTATGTCCATTTTTTACCTCCCTATTGTTTCAACTTTCTTTTTGAAACTAAGTCTTCTAGCATATCTTTTGTATTTTTATGGATAATTCCACCTTTTTCTTTTAAATATTCAAGCTTTCTACTAATTTCAAAAATTATTCCCTCATCTATATCTTGAAAAGTTCTTTTTCTAATCTCGTCAACATTTGGATAATCTCTATTTTCCTCAATAGCATCTCCTATATAGATTATTTTTTCAAGAATTGACATATTTTTTCTTCCAATAGTATGATATTTTATACTGTTTAGTATATCCTCATCATCTATCCCAAACTCTTTTTTTAAAACTTCATACCCTGCAAGACCGTGAAAAATTTCTGGAAGATTTTCATACCCTTTAGCCTCAGGCATATCTTTACAAATCTCTTTTAAAGTTTCCACATCATCTTTTTTTAAATAATCGTGAAGTAGTGACGCAACTCTTGCTTTCTCCTCATCTACTCCATATTTTTTAGCAAGCTCCACACACACTTTTTCAACTCCCAATGTATGAATATATCTTTTTTCTGGGAGTTTATTTTTTACAATCTCTCTTAATTTTTCTATATCCATTTTATCTCCTTGCAAAAAAAGGGTGTTTGAACACCCTAAATATCTTTTCTAAATTTAAAATCTCTCTTCAGATTAGCATATTTTACTTTGTCCGTATCCATACCATTTATCAAGATTTTAACTGTTTTTATATTTGTATCAACATTTGTCATTGTATTTACAAAAGAATAAATTAAAAGTAACTCATCTTTTGGACTCTTTACTTTATCAAAAAGTTTTTCTGGTAGATCTAAATAGACAACATTATCTATTAAGTAACAGAAAACCTCTACTTTTTCATTTATATTTGGTATCTTATCAAGCTCTTTTAATCTTCTTATTGTTTCATCTAAAGTTCTTCTCATAAGCATATTTTTACTTTCTATTTTATTAACTTCAAGTTCAGAACTTACTAATTTTTCTCCATCTGGGAAGAATATATATATTTTTTCCTTTTCACTCTCTTTTATAGTTGATTTTCTTTCAAATACAACTTTTGGTGCATCATTACTTGAAGAGTTAAAGTATAAAATTCCAGAAATAATAGTAACACACCAAAGACCTACCGTTATTTTTATTGACAGGTTTTCTCCATCTGCAAAAGATTTTTTTATCTTTGAAAGATTTTCTTTAATTAAAGAAAAAATCTCTTTTGTTGCACTTGGAGGGTTAGATTTTTTTTGTTTTTTATCAAAGTTAAATTTTGATTTTTTTATATCTTCTTTTTTTTCTAATTTTTCTTCATCTAAATTATCTTTTTCAATAAAAATATTTAGATGTAAACTCTCTGGCTCATATTTCAGATTTTTCTTTTTCTCATTATTCTCTTCGTTATTATTTCTAAAATTTATCATTAAGTTCTCCTAATAAAAATAATTTCTTATATGCTCAGCTATATTTTTAGCCATTTTCTTTTGATGGCTTCTTGAATTTATTATAGAATAATCTTTTGGACTTTTTATAAATCCAACCTCTATTAAAATCCCTGGACAATTTACCCCTCTAAGTACAGCAAAGTTTGCTCCGTGTATTCCTCTATTACGCATACCCATTGTCTTAGAAAGATTTTTTGTCAGATTGCTAGCAAAAGGGATACTTTTTTCTTGGTTTTTATTATAAGCTATCTCACCAGCTATCTGAACGATTGAACTTGTATTTTCACCATATTTCTCTCCGAAACTGTTTTCATATCTAGCTACACTAGCAGCATATGGTGATGATTTCTTTGAAAAATAAAATATTTCCATTCCATTGTGAGATGATTGATTTGATGAGTTAGCATGGATACTTACAAAAATATCTGCTCCTTTTTTATTAGCTATTCTACTTCTATTTGTAAGGGAGATAAATTCATCTCTATCTCTCGTCATTACTACATTAAAATCTTCTTTAAGTTCATCTCTTAGATATTTTCCTATATTTAAAACTATATCTTTTTCTTTTACATTTTTTATTCCAATAGCTCCAGAGTCTTTTCCTCCATGCCCTGGGTCAATGACAACTGTATATTGTTTTATGTTTCTACTTTTAGATAGATCTATAACTAATCTATTTGGATTTTTTCTTATGCTCACTTTATGAAATATATTTTTTTGTAGTTTTAAGAAAAATCCGTGAGAGCCGTCATATTTATATTCTTGAATACTCTCCACATATTTAGGAAGTTTATTTGTTACCTTTTTATCATAATGGTCTGTCACTCCTCCTACCTCAACAAATAGAGTACGACTTGTTTCGTCATATTCACTTATGTATATAGGTTTTGTTTCATCTAAATCAAAAACTACTTGTGTAGGAAAACTATTAAATCTTACATTTTTAATATTAGATGAAAAAGATAGAGCAAACGTTAAAAGAAAAATTAAAACTGTATATATTTTTTTTACCATAAGACCGTCCTAAAAATTTTAATATAAATACAAAAAAACGACAATTAAATTAATTGCCGTTTTTATTCAACAGATTAATCTAAAAGACCAGCAATTGCTGATTTTCTAACTGTCATATGAACACCTTTATCTATTCTAATTACGACAAAAGCTTCTTCTACACTTGAAATAACACCTTTTATTCCACCAACTGTAACTACTGTATCTCCAGCTTTTAAGCTATTTAACATTTCATTTTGTTTTTTTTGTTTTTTCTTATTAGGTAAAATCATAAACACATAGATAACAATTACCCAAACAGCTATCATTATAAGTGTTCCGTATCTAGCAAATATTTCTTGCATCAAATCGCCCTCCCAGTTTTTTATTCATATCTAAGTATATCATAGTTATATTTATTTTTCAATTTTTATTTGAATAAATCTTTTAGTCTATCTAAAAAGCTTTTATTCATTTTATAATTTTTATCTTTTAGGCTTTTATCGAATTTTTTAAGTAATTCTATTTGAGTATCATTTAAGTTTGTTGGAACTTCTATAACTATTTTTACAAGTTGGTCTCCAGCTCCATAAGCTCTAGGATTATTAATTCCCTCTCCTCTTAATTTAAAGATTTTTCCATTTTGAGTTCCTGCTGGTATTTTTATAGCTTTTTTACCATTTAATGTAGGGATTTCTACTTCTCCACCAAGAGCTGCTTTTGCATAAGTGATAGGTACTTCACAGATTATATTTTCTCCATCTCTTACAAAGAAATCGTGTTCTTTTACATGGAAGAAGATGTATAAATCTCCATCAATTCCACCTTCAGCACTAGCATCTCCCATTCCATGGATTCTTAATCTTTGTCCATCATGGATACCTACTGGTATTTTTATTTTTTTAACTACATTTTCTCTTTCTAAACCTGTACCACCACATTTTTTACATTTAGTTTCTGGTATTTGTCCTTTACCTTTACATTTATCACATTCTTCAACACTTTTAAAGTTTCCAAGCATTGTTCTTTGAATTTTTTCAATTCTACCTTTTCCACCACATTTATCACAAGTTTTCATCTTGCTTCCTGGCTCAGCACCAGTTCCATTACAAGCTTTACATTTTGCTCTTCTTGTGTATCTTATCTCTTTTTCTCCACCTTTTGCAACTTCCTCTAGGGTAATAGTTACATCAACTCTTAAGTCTTCACCAGGTTCTGGTCCTCTTTGTTGAGCACCTCCACCAAATCCACTTCCACCGAAGAAAGATGAGAAAATATCTTCAAAGCCACTTCCAGAGAATCCTTCAAATCCTCCTCCGTAACCTCCTGCCCCACCATTTTCAAAAGCAGCGTGACCAAATCTATCATATTTTGCTCTTTTATCTTGGTCAGATAAAACTTGATAAGCTTCATTTATCTCTTTAAATTTTTCTTCAGCTTCTTTTTTTTCGGTTTCACTAGCATTTGCAAATCTATCTGGGTGATATTTCATAGCTAATTTTCTATAAGCTTTCTTTATCTCGGCTTCAGAAGCTGTTTTTTCTACACCTAAAAGATCATAATAATCTTTCTTTGCCATTTTTTCCTCCAAAATCTATCTTAAAATATTTTTATTCCTATACCTTTTTGATATATTTCACCTTTTTCCAATTTTTTTATTCCTAATTTTTGTGTAATATCTCTATTAGTTTTATAATAATCACTTATTCCGTCCCACGGTTCAAAGCAAACAAAATTAGATCCAGGAACACTCCAAAAAGCTATATATTCAAATCCGTTGTAATCAAACTCCAATATTTTATCATCTTTTTTAGATTTTAACCACACTTTTCTTGAATTAGTTTTTTCAAATATTAACGCATCATTTCTAAAAGTATCATCATCAAAATTAAGAATTTTTCCTTGGAAAATATCTCTTTTTTTATCAACTATAACAGCATTTTCTACTGTTAAAGCTTTTCCATCTTCATCTTTTTCAAATTCTATATAGTTTCCACCATCTTTTGAAAAAATATTAAATGCAGGGTGTGCTCCGATAGAGAAATACATCTCTCCATCTGTTAAATTTTCAACTCTGTATTCTAATTTTAACTCTTTTTCTTCTAAAATATATTTTAAATATAGTTTAAAATCAAAAGGATATTTTTCTTTTGTATCTTCATTTGACTCAAATAAAAATTCTACGAAGTTTTCACCTTTGCTTGAAATTACAAACTCATTATCTCTTGCAAATCCATGTCTAGTATTTATATTATACTCTTTTCCCTCATAAGAAAATTTTTGATCTTTTAGACTTCCTACAAATGGAAAAAGTACTGGAGAAGATTTTCCCCAAAATTTTGCATCTTTTTGCCACATATGTTCAAATCCAGTGGTTTTGTCAAAAAGACTTTCTAACTCTGCTCCTTTACTTTCTATTACAACTTTTATTTTTTCATTTTCTAATTGATATTTCATTATACTTCACCCATAATCACAACATTTAATCTAAAAATTGGGAATAGAGCCAAGCTCTATTCCCAGAAAAATCATAATCAATATTAGTCAACTATTTCTGCGTCTTCTACATCGTCAGCTTTGTTTGTGTTTGATTGTCCTTGAGAAGCATTAGCTTGTTGTTGAGCTTGTTGAGCTTCTTTATATATTTCTTCTGCTAATTTTTGAGCTGCTTTTGATAATTTTTCCATAGCTTCTTCTATTGCTTTTTTATCTTCTGAATCTTTTACTTTTTTAAGTTCTTCTAGAGCTTCTTCAATAGCTTTTTTCTCAGCTTCGCTTACTTTTCCAGAATGTTCTTTTAATGTATTTTCAGTAGATGTGATTAACATATCAGCTTTATTTCTTGTTTCGATTAATTCTCTGAATTTTTTATCTTCAGCTTCGTTTGCTTCAGCTTCTTTTTTCATTCTTTCGATGTCATCATTTGATAAATTGTTAGATCCAGAAATTGTTATTGTATTTTCTTTTCCTGTTCCTAAATCTTTTGCAGATACGTGAACGATTCCGTTTGCGTCAATGTCAAATGTTACTTCGATTTGAGGGATTCCTCTTGGTGCTGCTGGGATTCCTTCTAAGTTAAATTCTCCAAGTTTATGGTTGTCAGCAGCTTTTGCTCTTTCACCTTGTAATACATTAATTGTAACAGCTGGTTGGTTGTCTACTGCTGTTGAGAATACTTGAGATTTTTTAACTGGTATAGTTGTATTTTTTTCTATAATTCTTGTACAAACTCCTCCAAGAGTTTCAATTCCTAATGATAATGGAGTTACGTCAAGAAGTAATACGTCTTTAACATCTCCCATTAATACTCCACCTTGAATAGCTGCTCCTGCTGCAACAACTTCGTCAGGGTTGATTCCTTTATTAGGTTTTTTACCAAAGAATTGTTCTACCCATTCTTGAACTGCGATCATTCTTGTAGATCCACCTACTAATAATACTTCGTCTATTTCTGAAGGAGAAAGTCCTGCATCAGATAAAGCTGTTTTTGTAGGTCCTTGAGTAGCTTCAACTAAGTCTCTTGTTAAAGCATCAAATTTAGCTCTTGTTAATTTCATTTCTAAGTGTTTTGGTCCTGTTGCATCCATTGTAATGAATGGTAAAGATATTTGAGCTTCCATCATAGAAGATAATTCTTTTTTAGCTTTTTCAGCTGCATCTTTTAATCTTTGGTAAGCCATTTTATCATTTAATAGATCGATTCCTTGTTCTTTTTTAAATTCTTCAGCTAACCATTTTATGATTCTTGCGTCGAAATCATCTCCTCCTAAATGGTTGTTTCCAGCTGTTGATAATACTTCTATTACACCATCAGAGATTTCAAGAACAGATACGTCAAATGTTCCTCCTCCAAGGTCAAATACTAATACTTTTTCTTCTTTTTTCTTATCTAGTCCATAGGCAAGTGCTGCTGCTGTTGGTTCGTTTATTATTCTTTTTACTTCAAGTCCTGCAATTGCTCCAGCGTCTTTTGTTGCTTGTCTTTGAGCATCTGTAAAGTAAGCTGGTACTGTAATAACTGCTTCTTTAATTTCTTCTCCTAAATAAGCTTCAGCATCTTTTTTTAATTTTCTTAAAGTCATTGCTGATATTTCTTGTGGAGTATAATCTTTTCCGTTTACGTTTACTTTGTAGTCAGAACCCATATGAGTTTTGATTGAAGCTATTGTAGAGTTTGGATTTGTGATAGCTTGTCTTTTTGCTATTTCTCCTACTACTATTTCTCCATTATCTTTAATGTTTACAACTGATGGAGTTGTTCTTGCTCCTTCAGCATTAGTGATTATATTTGCAGATCCACCTTCCATTATTGCCACACATGAGTTTGTTGTTCCTAAGTCAATTCCTATTACTTTAGACATTTTGATCCTCCTTCAATATTCCTAAAAATATTTATATATTCTAAAAATTTTAATTACCATTTTAATTATTTCTTACATACTTTAACCATTGATGGTCTTATTACTTTACCTTTTAATTTATATCCTCTTTGAAGTTCCATCATTATATAATTATCTTCAAAATCTTCACTTGCTTCAACCATTACAGCCATATGTTCCTCAGGATTAAATTCTTTTCCTTCAGTATCTATTGCTTCTAATCCCTCAGCTTTAAATATTTCTCTGAATTGATTAAGTGTAAGTTCTACACCTTTTACTAATCCATCAAAATCATTTGATTGTTTTGAAGTTTCAGCAGCTCTAGTAAGATTATCTATACCATCTAAAAGTTTTGTTATTATCTTTTCAGAAGCGAATTTTCTAAGTTCGTCCATCTCTTTTTCTTTTCTTTTTGTAAAGTTTTGGAAATCAGCTTGTTTTCTTAAGTAAGATTGTTTCCAATCTTCTACTTCTGCTTTTAATTTTCCATTTTCTTCTTGAAGAGCTTCTACTTCATTTACTTCTTGTGATTTTTCATTTTCACAAGCTTCATTAGTTTCTTCGCAAACTTGTTCTTTTTCTAACTCTTCTATATCTTGTAATTTTTCTTCTGACATCACCAATCTCCTTTTACTTTTTTTTATTTCCGATTAATTTTTCTTTATTTATTACTTTTTCAACTTCTTTACTTATATAATCTATAAGTCCCATAGTTTTTGAATAAGGCATTCTCTTTGGTCCAATAACTCCTATTACACCTTTTGAATCTCCTTTTTTATATACTGAGTAAACAAAGCTATAATCCTCAAGACCTTTTACAGGAAGATCATCTCCAAGTATAACATTTACTTTTCCCTCTGCATACTCATTACTTCTTACAATCTCTTCAAAAATATTTCTTACTTCTTGTTTTTCATTAAACATTTCCATTACGTCTAAAACTTCATTGACATTTTTATTTTTGAAAATGCTTGGAGAATTGCTTAGATATAATTTTCCTTCTATATCTTTATAAATCTCTTTTTCTATATCATTGTAAGTTTCAAAGTTTTCTTTTATTAAATCTACAATTTCGTAGCTTTTTATCTTTTGAGTTTTTATTTTTTTATTAAGTCTTTCTGATAGATCAAAAAGTTTTTCTTTTGTAATTCCAGATTGTAACTTTATCTTTTTAGTTGTTACATTCATATCTTCAGTAACGATTATAGCCAAAATCAAATAATCATCAATATGAACCAACTCTACTTTTTTTATATTTTCTTTTCTATGGTTTGGCTCTATAACAACTGAAGCGTATGAAGTTAATCTTGATAGAATTGAAGATGTCTCTTTTAATATATTATCCAAAGCACTTATCTTTTGTTCATATTCATTATTTATTCTCTTCTTTTCTTCAATAGATAACTTTTCAACCTTTAAAAGTTCATTAAGATAATACTTATATCCTAAGTCTGTTGGGATTCTTCCTGATGATGAATGAGTTTTCTCTATAAATCCCGCATCTTCCAAATCAGACATAACATTTCTGATTGTTGCTGAAGATAATTCAATATTATATTTTTTTACTAAAGTTCTTGAACCTATTGTTTCACCATATGTAAGATAGAAATCTATAATAGCGTTAAGAACCAATTTTTCTCTTTCACTTAACATCAAACCACCTTCCTAAATATTAGCACTCATTCTCAAGGAGTGCTAACTAACAAATTCATAGTACCACTTTTCAATTAGTTTGTCAACAGTTTTTATAAATTTTTTTAGTTTTTTTCTATAATTTTTCCAATAAAAAAACCCAACCTACTCTCTAGTAAGTTGGGTAATAATTCTAGTAAACTATTCTATATAATTTTTCAATATCTTCTAAAGTTACGTCTTTTGGATTTCCTCCTGTACAAACATCTGCTAAAGCATCTTTAGAAAGTTTTGCAATTCCTTCTTCAGGGATATTTATTTCTCTTAAAGTTTGAGGAATTCCTACATCTATTGAAAGTTTTCTTACAGCATCAACTGCTGCTTGAGCTGCTTCATCTTTTGTCATTCCTGTTGTATCTACACCTAAAGCTCTTGCTATATCTCCATATTTTTCAACACAAGCTGATTTGTTAAATTCCATTACTGTTGGTAAAAGTAAAGCATTTGCTACTCCGTGAGGTATATCATAAACTGCTCCTAATGGGTGAGCCATTGAGTGAACTATTCCAAGTCCTACGTTAGAGAATCCCATTCCAGCTACATATTGAGCTATACTCATTCCTTCCATATCAGTTAAGTTTTTATCAGCAACAGCACCTCTTAAATGTTTTCCTATCATTTCGATAGCTTTTATTTCAAACATATCAGAGATAACATGAGCTCCTTTAGTTATGTATCCTTCGATTGCGTGTGTTAATGCATCCATTCCTGTTGCAGCTATTGTTCTATTTGGCATTGTCAACATAAGTTCTGCGTCAACGATTGCTACTAATGGAATATCTTTTGGGTCAACACAAACTATTTTTCTATTTTCTTCTTCTATTGTAATTACATAGTTAATTGTAACTTCAGCAGCAGTTCCACAAGTTGTTGGAAGAGCTATGATAGGTACACATTTAGTGTGAGTTGGCGCAACTCCTTCTAATGATTTTATATCAGCAAATTCTAGATTATTTTTTACAATTGCAACAGCTTTTGCAGTATCGATTACTGATCCTCCACCTACTGCTACGATAAAGTCTGCTCCAGCTTTATTGAAAGCTTCTAATCCATCTTTACAGTTTTTAATTGTTGGGTTTTGTTTTAAGTCTGTAAATACTTCGTAAGGTATATTTGCCCCTTCTAATACTTCTTTTACCTTATCAAGTACACCACAAGTTTCAAGAATTTTATCACTTACTAGTAAAGCTTTTTTATATCCTCTTGCTTTTACTTCAGTAGCTAACTCAGCTCTACAACCAATTCCAAAATAACTTGTTTCATTAAGAATATATCTTGCCATTTTTTTCCTCCACTCATATATTTTTTTTACGTTATCTTTGGGTATTATAACTTTTTTTTATATTTTTTTCAACATAAATATTTATTTTTTAAATTCTTTTGTAAACAATTTTAATATAATGTTCTAAAAATACTCTTTTAATTATATATCTACATATTTAAAAGAAAAACCTCTCAAGCTAAACTCAAGAGGTTATTTCTTATCTATCACTGGGTTTCTTTTATGGTTCTATTTATTTTCTACTGCTTTTTTATAAATAGGATTAAATTTAACATAGAAAGCTATTGCTGATATAGCTGCTACTACTAAACCAACTGGATTTCCTATTGATTCAGACATTTTAAATCCTTCTGGAGCTATTAAAATGTAAGATGTAACAACCACTGTCATAAATGTAGCTGGGATTGCTGCCATTAAATATGCTTTTCCTAATTTTGCTAAATAAGCTGCTGCTGCCCATAGAGCTATTGTTGCTAGAGTTTGGTTAGACCAGCTGAAATATCTCCATAAGATATTAAAGTCGATAAAACATAATGCCACACCAATTGCAAATAATGGGATAGCTACAATAAATCTATTTGCTACTGGACCTTGTTTATATCCTATTGCATCAGCTATTGTAAGTCTAGCACTTCTAAATGCTGTGTCTCCAGATGTTATTGGACAAGCTACAACTCCAAGTATTGCTAAAGCTCCTCCAACTTTTCCTAAAACTGTTCCAGAAATTTTATTAACAACTACAGCTGCTCCACCTTTTGATAATGCTACACCTAAACCAGGAGTTCCACCGAAGAAAGACATTGCTGCTGCTGCCCAAATAAGAGCAACTACACCTTCACATATCATTGCACCGTAGAATACTTTTCTACCTTGAGTTTCATTTCCAAGACATCTAGCCATCATAGGTGATTGAGTAGCGTGGAATCCAGATATTGCTCCACAAGCTATTGAGATACATAGATATGGGAATACTGATTGATATGATACCCATAAAGGACACATATATATTATCAACAAATTAAAAAATATAAGAAAGTTGGTAATGTATGTCTAAT
>NZ_JADYTX010000011.1 GCF_021531475.1 Fusobacterium perfoetens
AGAAGTCCAATAGAATATAGGAAATTTAAAGAAAAAAATGTTGATAATTAAATTGAGTACTTGACAGGGTACAGATCAGCTATACCGATAGCAAATAATAAACTTAAATTTGCGAAAACAGCGTTTCCTGCTGCGTTAATAAAAGCTAAATCTAGCATATCCTTAGAACCGAATCTTAATAATAATGCCGCCACTGGTAAAACTGCTATTGGTAACATTAAAGATTTACCTAATAGTTGTAACTTTGAAAAAATATTTGTCTCCTTCATAAAAACCCCCTACTTTTAATTATTTCATAGTTGAAATATTATATATAGTATATTTATACTACATTTTTCAAAATTTGTCAAACATTTTTTTCAACTTTGAAATAATAGAATTTTAACTTTTGTTTTATAAAAAGTTTAGTAGAAAAAAAATTTTTTTTGGTTTATAATATATGAAAAGATAATTTTTATTTTATAGGAGATATTTTGAACATTAAATTAGATTCGTTAAAAAAATTAAATAGAGGTCTTATTCTTTCTTCTCTGAAAAATAATAGTTTTACAAGAGTTGAGCTTCAAAAATATACAGGTCTTGCAGCTGGAACTTTATCTAATATTATGAAAGAGTTAGTAATGGAAAATATAATTTTAGAGACAGAAGAAAATAGTTCTAGCAGGGGAAGAAAAGGAACAAAACTATCAATAAACTATGATTATAAATATGTTATTGGGATAAAAATAAAAAGAGGGACTATGATAGGAAGTCTTAACTCTTTAGATGGTGTATCTTTAGAAAATATTACTTTAAATATACCAGATAAATCTCCAGAAACTATTGTTGATTTAATAGTAAAAATTTATAATCAGTTAAAAGGGGATAAATCTATTCTTGGATTAGGGATAGCTTTTCCGGGACAGATTGATTCTAATGAGGGAATTGTAACTTTTTCAGCTTTTTATAATTGGGAAAAAATAAAATTAAGAGAGCTTATTCAAAAAAAAATAGATTGTGCTGTCTTTATTGAAAACGACGTTAGAGCAATGGCATTATCAGAAAAAGATTTTATAGATTCTGATATAAAAAATATGATTTATATAAATATTGATAGAGGGGTTTCTTGTGGAATTATTTTTAATAACACTCTTCTTTTGGGAGATAACTTTGTAGCTGGTCAGTTAGGACATTCCTTTGTGGAGGATAATGGAAAAATCTGTAATTGTGGAAAAATTGGTTGTCTTGAAACTATTATGACAAATCCAAGAATGTTAGAAGAATATTTAGAAAAAACTAATCATAAGTTTTCTAATAATGAACATATTGGTTTTTCTTTTTTTGTGGAGAAAATAGAGGATAAAGATGAAGTAGCTTTAAAAATTCTTGATCATGCTATCCACTCTCTTGCTGTGGTTGTAGGAAATCTTTCTAATATTTTAAATATTTCTACAATAATCGTTGGGGGAGATGTTACAAAATGTGAAGAGGTATTTTTTAAAAGTTTCTTTAAACATATGAGTTCAGTCTGTATTCCTTATGTAACAGAAAACTTAAATATAAGAAAATCTAAATTTGAGCATAATGATAATACTATTGGTGCTGTCTATGTTGTACTTAATCAGTTTTTTATAGGAAATATTTTATAAGGAGATTACTGCAAATTTAAGAAATATAAGATTAAAAATTACTACAGATTACGAAAAATTGATTTATTTAAAGCTCATCTCATTAAAATCACAAAACTCGCTTTGCTCAAACAGTTGTGATTTTTAGCATTCGATGTCGCTTTATAAATCTGATTTTTCTCCATAATTTTCGTAATTTTTAATCTATATTTTTTATCTTTAAAATGCAGTAATTTTTATTTTTTGTAAAAAAATGCTAAAGAGATTTTTCTCTTTAGCATTTAATAATTAATTATCTATTGTAAGTAGCTTTGTTGAATTTAGTAATTTCCTCCATTACTTCTTCAGCAGTAGCACAGTCTAAAACTCTTTCTACTAAAGCTTCACATTCTGCTTTATCAAGAGCTAGTACATTTCTTTTAATTCTAGGTACAGAGATAGCTGACATTGAGAAAGCGTCTAGTCCCATTCCAAATAATACAGCAGTAGCGTTTTCGTCTCCAGCAAATTCTCCACACATAGAAATTGTTATATTTTCAGCGTGAGCCCCATCTATTGCACATTTAATAGCTTGAAGTACAGCTGGGTTGTAAGAGTTGTAAAGTTTAGAAATTTTTTCATTTCCTCTATCAACTGCAAGAGTATATTGAGTTAAGTCATTAGTTCCTATTGAGAAGAAGTCACATTCTTTAGCAAATGATCTAGCTCTAAATGCAACAGCTGGAGTTTCAACCATTATACCAAGTTGAACGTTTTCATCAAAAGCTATTCCTTCAGCTCTTAATTCTTCCATACATTCTTTTAATAATTCTCTAGATTTTCTAACTTCAGTAAGAGATATAATCATAGGTAACATGATTTTTACATATCCGAAAGCAGATGCTCTTAATAATGCTCTAAATTGAGTTTTTAAGATTTCAGGTCTGTCAAGGCAAACTCTTAAAGCTCTCCATCCTAAGAATGGGTTTTCTTCTTTTGGAAGTTCCATGTATGGTAAAGATTTATCTCCACCGATATCCATTGTTCTTATTGTAACAGGTTTTCCTTCTAAAGATTCTACAACAGCTTTGTAAGCTTCAAATTGTTCATCTTCACTTGGGAATCTGTCGTTATTCATAAATAAAAATTCTGTTCTGTAAAGTCCGATTCCTTGTGCTCCATTTTTAAGAACTCCGTCGATATCTTTTGGAGAACCGATGTTTGCCCAAGCTCCAACTTTTCTTCCATCACGAGATACAGCATCTTTATCTTTTAATTGTTTTAATAATTCTTTTTCAGCTAAAAACTCGTCTCTTTTTGCTGAATAAGTTTTAACTTCATCTTCAGTTGGGTTAAGTATAACAGTTCCTTCTAATGCATCAACTATTATATCTTCTCCAGATTTAACTTCTGCGTATTTATCCCCAGTTCCAACAACAGCAGGTATTTCTAAAGATCTAGCCATAATAGATGAGTGAGCAGTTTTTCCTCCTATTTCTGTAACAAAAGCTAATACGTTGTCAAGGTCTAGTTGAGCAGTATCAGATGGAGTAAGGTCTTTAGTGATTATAATAGAATCTTTTGGTAAATTTGATAAATCTAGGATAGTAGTTCCAGTAACATTGTATAACCATCTTTTTCCAATATCTTTAAGGTCAGCTGCTCTTTCTCTTAAATATGGATCTTCTAAGCAACCTAACATTTCACAGTAACCTTGGATTCCTTGTTCTAAAGCATTTTCAGCTGTTATATTTTCATCTTCGATTAATTCAACAACTTCATCAAATAAATCTTCATCTTCTAATAAAGTGATATGTCCGTCAAAAATACTTGCTTTATCTTCTCCAAGTTTTTTTGCAGTTTTCTCTCTTATTGCAAGAAGTTGTTCTTTAGAAGCATCTCTTCCAGCAAGAAGTCTTGCTTTTTCAGCTTCAGTATCTTCGATATTATCTTTATTGATAACTATCTCATTTTCTTTGTATAAAAAAATCTTCCCAATAGCAACACCAGGTGATGCAGGAATACCATTAATAACTATACTCATAAATATTTACCATCCTTAATTAATTTTTTGGAAAAAAAGAGAGGAGAATAATTTTCCCCTCTCTACTAATTAGTCTTTTAAATTAGCAAGAAGTTCAGCTAACTTTTCAATTGCTTCAGCTTCATCTTCTCCAGTAGCATAAACAGTAACTTTAGTTCCTTTTTTGATTCCTAGAGAAAGAAGTTTTAAAAGAGAAGTTCCTTTAACTTTTTTTCCTTCTTCATTTTCAACTTCAATAGCTGATTTGAAAGTTTTTGCTAAACTAACAAATTCATTTCCTGGTCTTGTATGTAACCCAGTTTCGTTTGTGATTTCAACAGTTTTAGATAACATTATTTTAACCTCCCAAATATCAAAGTAATACTTTTATTTATAAAATTTAATAAAATTATTCCTGTATTATCAACATGATATATGATAATACAGAAAATGTCAATAAAAAAACATATTTACCCTGTATTTGTCGAGAAAATAACCTGTTTAAGTTCAAAATTGTACCAAATCTAATCTTTTTTGAAATGTTTTCTTCTTTCTGCATCTGTCAAATATCTTTTTCTAAGTCTGATGAAATTAGGTGTAACTTCTACGTATTCATCATCAGAGATATAGTCAAGAGCTTGCTCAAGAGTTAATTTTCTTGGTGGTGCAAGTTTAACTGCCTCATCAGAACCAGATGCTCTTGTATTTGTAAGTTTTTTAGTTTTACAAGCATTAACTATTAAGTCGTTTTCTTTTGCGTGTTCTCCAACAACCATACCTTCATAAATATCTACTCCAGGTCCGATGAATAATTCTCCTCTTTCTTGGATAGCGTTAAGAGCATAAGCGATAGAAACTCCAGTTTCTGTAGCAATAAGAACACCTTTTTTTCTACTTGCAATAGGTCCTTTGTATGGTTCAAAATCATAGAAAGAGTGATTTAATATTCCAGAACCTTTAGTATCTGTTAAAAATTCATTTCTATATCCAATAATTCCTCTTGCAGGGATTTTAAATTCTAAACGAGTATAACCATCTTGTCCTGGAGTCATTGAAATAAGTTCTCCTTTTCTTGAACCAAGTTTTTCGATAACTATTCCAGTGAAAGAATCTTCAACGTCGATTAAAGCCATTTCAATTGGCTCATAAGTTTTTCCATCAATTTCTTTTAAGATAACTTTTGGTTTTGAAACTTGTACTTCAAATCCTTCTCTTCTCATATTTTCAAGAAGTATAGATAATTGAAGTTCTCCTCTACCTTTAACAACGAAAGCGTCTGGAGAATCAGTAGCTTCTACTTTCATACTTACGTTCTTTTGTAATTCTTTTTGAAGTCTGTCCCAAATATTTCTTGATGTAACATATTTTCCATCTTTTCCAGCAAAAGGAGAAGAGTTTACCATAAATGTCATTGAAAGAGTTGGTTCGTCAATGTCGATTAATGGTAGAGCAACTGGATTATTTATATCAGCAACAGTTTCTCCAATATCTATATTAGAAAGTCCAGCGATAGAAACGATTTCTCCACAGTATGCTTCATCAACTTCAACTTTGTTAAGTCCTTCATATCCATAGATTATAGATATTTTACTCTTAACCATACTTCCATCTCTTTTTATAAGCATAACTTCTTGATTTCTTCTCATTTTTCCGTTGTGAAGTTTTCCAACAGCAAGTTGACCAACATAGTTATCATATTCTATATTAGTGATTAAGAATTGAAGAGGTTTTTCAACATCTCCAGATGGATCGTCAACTTCACTTAAAATAGTTTCAAATAATGGAACCATATTTGTGTCAGTATCTTCTAATTCTCTTTTAGCAAATCCACCTTTTCCAGATGCATAAAGAACTGGGAAATCAAGTTGGTGTTCATTTGCATTAAGTTCGATAAATAAATCATAAACCATGTAAAGAACTTCTTCAGGTCTAGCATTTGGTTTGTCAACTTTGTTAACAACAACGATTGGTCTGTGTCCTTGTTCTAATGCTTTTTTCAAAACATATTTAGTTTGAGGCATTGGTCCTTCAAATGCGTCAACTAATAAAATTACAGAGTCAACCATTTTCATAATTCTTTGTACTTCTCCACCGAAGTCAGCATGTCCTGGAGTGTCGATTATGTTGATTTTATAATCTTTGTATTTTACAGAAGCGTTTTTAGAGAAAATTGTGATTCCTCTTTCACGTTCAATATCATTAGAGTCCATAACTCTTTCAGATACTTTTTCAAGTTCGTGAGCTCCAAAAACTCCAGCTTGTTTCAAAAGACAGTCAACAAGAGTAGTTTTACCATGGTCAACGTGGGCAATGATTGCGATATTTTTGATTTTCATAAATCTCCATCCTTATATAATAGTTTAATAATATTTATATCCTTTTAATCTTTCAGAAACTACATTTGCAAGTCCTAAAAACTCGCAAGTTTCTTCATCATAGATTTTATAAAATCCATCACTTAAATTTTTAACAACTAAAGTATTTCCATTTAAAAATAAAGTTTTATTTTTTTCTCCACTGATTTCATAATGTGGGTAGTTAAAATAGTTCTCAACAGTTCTAGCAAAAGAAAAATTATTTTCACTAGCCATACTTTCAATATCTTCAAGAGTAAAACTTTTTTCAATATCCTCTCTTCCAACAGAAGTTCTAACAAGTGATGTCATTGTAGCAAAAGTTTTAAGCTCCATACCAATATCAAAAATCAAAGAACGAATGTAAGTTCCTTTCGATACTTTACAAGAGATTTTGGCATTTACTCCATCAAACTCTAAAAGATCTAGAGAGTAAATTGAAACATCTCTAGCCTCTCTTTCAATAACCTCTCCACGACGTGCCAAATCATAAAGTTTTTGACCGTTGATTTTTATGGCAGAGTACATCGGTGGCACTTGCTTAATATCTCCTTTAAATTTTTCTAAAGTTTCTTTTAACATATCAGTTGTGATACTGAAATTTTCACAAGAATCTATTACTTTTCCTTCAATATCATAAGTATCAGTGGCAACACCAAGTTTAAAAGTTGCAACATATTCTTTTTCTAGTTTTTCAATATCTTGGACAAGTCTTGTGGCTTTTCCAGTGCATACAACCAAAACTCCAGAGGCAAGTGGATCTAAAGTTCCAGTGTGTCCGATTTTTTTTATTTTTAAAATTTTTCTAAGTTTTCTGATAACATCAAATGATGTTATACCAGATGGTTTATTTATATTAATAATTCCGTCCAACTTATCAACCTCATTTTCAATTTTACATAATATTATATCATAAAAATCAAAATATGGAAAACAAAAAATAGAGAGAATTTCTCTCTATCTTTTATTTGTACTATTTAAGTTGAAAAAGTTTATTTTTCATTCTCTGGATAAAGAATAACTTGGATATAATTGTCATTTTTAAGTAGTTCTTTTTGGAAGTTTCTTATATTTTCCTCTGTGACTAAAGAGTTATATTCTTCAGGAGTAAGATATTTATAGTCATCATCATATGATTTTTTAGTCAAATATTTCAACCAAAACTCACTCATTTTAAGATTGTTTTCATAAGAAAGTTTGTAATTTTCTTTTATACTATCCAAAGCTTTTAAATTTATATATCCATGTAATATTTTATTTATCTCAAAATGAAGTTTATCAAGTACCATTTTTTCTTTTTTAGGATCTGTTGAGAAGAAAATATTTAGATATCCCTTTTCATATTTTGAGAAACGTGGACTTACACTTATTCCATAAACTCCAGATATTTTTTCTCTTATCTCCTCTACAAAAGTAATTCTCATTATTTTGGCAACAGCAGATGTCAAAACTTTATTTTCAGGAGTAAATGGTTTATGTATAGGATAATTAATATCAACCAATATTTTTTTATCATTTCCTTTTATAACTTCTCCACATACAATATCACTAGGATATTCTAATCCAATGTCTTGCCAACTACTTTCACGAGGAATATCTGTTGGAAGAGAGGCAAAATATTTTTCAAGTATAGGAATAATATCTTTTTCTTTGATAGAACCTACAACAATACCAGTGTATCCATCAAAGTTTTTAAATTTTTTGGAGAAAACTTCAAGCATATTTTCTTCGCTTAAATATTCAATATCTCCCTCTTTGATAGAAGTTTTCTTTGGGTGATTGTCAAATAAAAGTTCAACCATCTTATCTTCAAATAAGTTTTGTGGCTCGTTATCACGATTTTTTATCAAAAGTTTTAAAGCATTCATATTAGTTTCATATAGATTTGATGAAAGTTTTGGTTTTCTTACTAGATAAGAAAAATATTTCATCGCCTCATTTAGAGATTGTTTATCACTTATTATAGTTATCTCTTCAGAGTAAGAACGAATCTTTGGACTTATAGTAAAGTTTTTACCTTTGTAATAAGCATTTATAGTTTCAAGATTTATATTTTCTACTCCAGAAGATTTTATAAGATTACTAGCAAGTAGAGAGTTTACAGTATCAGTATAAGAAAGATTTGATGTTCCACCCTCTCTAAATAATCTTAAATATATTTGATTTTCTTTTAAATTAGTTTCTTTAAATAAAACTTTCATTCCATTTGAAAGTAAAATTTCTCTATAATTTCCTTTATTTGTTACAGATTTTACACTACCAACTTGTAAAAGAGGTTCTTTTAGATTTATATCCATTTGGACATCTTTATCTTTTTCTAGATTAGAATTTTTTGCTTTATTAACTATATTTTCAAAATCTTTTTCTGTTATATTAATCTCATCTTTTTCTGGTAGAAGTAAGATGAAACGAGTATTATCTTCATAGATTTTTTTAGCTACATTTTTAATATCATTCATTGTAATTTTATCAGAATATTTTTTAAAGATTGAAAGAGTATCATCAACATCTAAGAAAATATCGTTATTAACAATAGAATTTGTAATATTTTTTACGATAAGAGAGTTTACAAAAGCCTCTTTATTACGAACTTCACTTTCTAAAGTTTTTAGTATATTTTCTTTTTCAAGGGATAGTTCAACATCTGTAACTCCAAAATCTTTTATATATTTTAAGATTTCTATTGAAGTTTTAACTCCCAGTTCAATTTTATTTTCGTCCATAACCGAAGATATTGTGATAATATTATCATTCATATACAAGTCATCACTCATACTTCCTGAAAATAAAGGTTTTTCTTCTGTGAAAGATTTTTTATCAAAACGATTTTTTATTAAATTTTTTAAAATATCATAAGCTAAACTTTCTTTGATAGATTCCTCTGTGTATTTTTTTTCTTTTTCCATTCTTGTTGCCATAATAAATTCAGGGACTACAATCTCTTTATCTCTAAATATTAGATAATCAGTAGGTAATTCTTTTAGGTTATAACTTTCTGGAGCTGTATATGGCTTTGTATCTGGAAATTCAAAATATTTTTTTATAGTTTTTTCAGCATATTTTTGGTCGATATCTCCAACTACAACAACAGAGATATTTTTAGCTCTATACCATTTGTCATAATATGATTTCATAAGATTATGATCACTATTTTTTATAATCTGCATATCTCCAATAGGAAATCTTTCTACATATCTTGATTCATCATAGAGAGCTTTTTTCCAAAAGTTTGTAATTCTTTCTCTAAATCCTTGAGAAAGACGCCACTCTTCGACTATTATCTCTTTTTCATTGTTAATATCCTCGTCAGTTAAAGAGGCATCAAATACCATCTCTTTTAAAATCTCAACACCTTTTTCAAATTTTTCTCTGTCATCAGTAGGCAGATGAAGTTTATATACAGTTTCATAAAAAGATGTGTGAGCATTAAGGTCTCCACCAAATGAAAGACCGATTGATTCAAAATATTTTACAATTCCATTTTTTTCATAATTTTTAGTACCATTAAAAGTCATATGTTCAAGGAAGTGAGCTATCCCTTTTTGATTTTCTTCTTCTTGTAAAGAACCGGCTTTTATAATAACATTTATAGAAACTCTATTGGCTGGTTTTTTATTTTTATAGTAATAATATGTAATTCCGTTATCTAGTTTTTTTATTTTTAAGTCCTTTGAATTTTCAACGATTTCTTTTGAAAATAGAGAGGAAAAAATAATAAACATAAATGCAAAAATAAGTTTTTTTGTATAATTCACAGCTATCACCTTTATAATATATTTTTCAATTAAAAACGTATCACTTTTTTTTATTTTAGTCAAGTTTATTATAAAAAAGTTTCAAAAAATGAAAACGGACAACCAACAGGTTGCCCTTCATTTGAAAACTTCGTAATTGCCAATCTAACGAGACCAGCTTTATTTGTACCTACATTATATACTATTTTTCTTCTTTTGGCAAGTTATTTTTTAATTTTTCGATTTGTTTTATTAAATCTTCATTTTCCCTTGTTAGTTTATTTCTTGTTTCAATCAACCTTGTTATAGCTTTCTTATCAGAAGTAATTGTATCATTTAATTTTTTAAATGTTTTATATAAACCAACAGAACCTATTAATTTTTCGTTTATCTCTTCCATTAGAATATCATTATCAGAAAGGTTACAAATAAAATTTCCAAGTCTTGCTTTGCTAACAGTAACGATATTAGAAAGTAAGATATTTCCACTTAAAAAAGTAGTATTACCAGAATTATCTGTATAACTATATGTATTATTAGGGATAGCAACACAAACAGTAGGGATAGCTCCACCATTAGTAATAGGTGCAACGATAGTGTTATTAGAATTTTTATTACCTAAATCATTTTGTAAGATGATACAAGGTCTATTTTTAGATTCTTCTGAGCCTATTCCTTCTCCAAGTTCACAAAAATAAACTTGTCCACGGAATACTACTCTTTTTCCTGCCGTTTTAACTTTGGCATTAAGAAATAACATATTTTTTAACCAATCTATAAATTTATTAGCTTTTTCTAATTCAATTAACATCTATACTCCTTATATTATGAATTATTTAATTTTTATTTTTTTAGAAATTTTTTACAAAATCATTCATTTCTTTGCTAAGTAAACCTTTTTTATACTTGCTATTTAATTTCCATCTATCATAAGACCACATCCATTGCTCTGGATATTCTCTCATAACAATTTCCATCTCATTAAACATATTTTGTACTGTACGTTGTACATTTTCTTTGAAAGATAAATTTTCATCTTCAGATTTTTCAATTTTCTTTATATGAACTTCTGTTATATTTTCTTTATTAAGTACACAATACATCAGATAGAAAGGTCTTTTATATTTTAGAGCAATACTTGCAACCCCAGTTGGAGCAGTAGTTTTTTCTCCAAAGAAAGTAATATCAGTACCATTACTATCTCTATGGTCAGTAAGAAGAATTGGATTCATTCCCTCTTTAGCATATTTTATAAGCTCTCTACTTGTAGTTTTGCTTTTTTGTAAAAGAACAATATTAAATCTAGTTCTATTTTTTATAACCAAATCATTGATATATGGATTTGTTCTATCTTTTGCCACTGTAACAATAGGCATTCTACTTGCAAGTTTTACAGGAGCTTCCATATTTCCAAAGTGCATAGCTCCAAATACAGCTGGTCCATTTTTTATAATCTCATTTAAAAGTTCTTCATCAACTATTTTAAAATTTGAGTCATTTTCTAAATATTTATCAAGCCACATATTTACAAAAAATGCTCTACTCATAGTTTTAACAGATTCAATCCCAAGCTCTTTTATTTCTTCGTTAGTTTTTTCAGGAAAAGCAAGTTTAAGATTAAGTATAGTTATATTTCTAACCTCTTTTACAACTTTAAAAGTTAGGACAGCGAAAAATTCTCCGATTTTAAATCTAGTTTTTTCAGGAAGTCCCATAAATAATATTTCAAAAAATCTAATTAATAGATATTGAATATAGTAGATTAAATTTTTAAAAAAACCTCTATTGTTTGCCATTTTCATTCCTTTCCTATTTTAGAGTTTTAGCAAAATCTGCTAAATCTTTTCTAAGAGTTCCTTTTTTATATTGTCTATAGAAAGTCCATCTATCATGCATCCACATCCATTGATCTGGATGAGCAAGGATAACTTTTTCCATTTCGTGTATCATATTTTGAGTGGTAATTTGTACTTTATCTTTAAATGCTAAAGTTTCATCTTCACATTTTTTAATCTCTTTTATAAAAGCACGTGTTGAAAAATCTTTTTGATATACACAGTAAACTAAAAATAGTGGACGGTCAAATTTACAAGCTATACTTGTGATACCTGTTGGAGATGTTGTTGGCTCTCCAAAAAAAGTAACATCAGTTCCACTACCTTTTTGGTCAGTAAGAATAGCGATATTTCTACCTTGTTTTGCATATTTTACAAGCTCTCTACCAACACTTGGACTTCTTTGAAGTAAAGTTATATTAAAACATTTTCTATTTTTTATAATCTCTTTGTTAACATAAGGATTGTTTTGAGTTTTTCCAACTGTAACCACATTTAATTCCTCAGCTATCTTAAGTAACCCCTCCATATTTCCAAAGTGCATATTTGCAGCAGTCAATGGAGTATTATTTTTCATAACATCAACCATTTTAGGATCGTCAACTATAAAATTTTCTTTTTTATTTACATATTTATCAAGCCATAAAGTTCCAACAAAAGCTTTTCCAATAGCTTTATAGGAATTTTTAGCAATCTCCTCAAGTTCACTTAAAGATTTATCAGGGAAAACGTGCTTAAGATTTATTAACGTTGTAATTCTTCTTGATTTTAAAAGTTTGTAAGATAAAATTGAAAGACTTTCGGCAATTTTAAATCTAGTTTTTTCAGGAAAAATCATAAGAGTTCCCTTTAAAATTTTAAATAGAATATATTGTATAAAAAAATTAAAATTTTTCATTTTTTCCTCCATTAAAAATAATAACAACTGATATTATATCATATTTTTTGAAAACTATAAAATAATATTTATTCCTTGACATAAAGTGTAATATAACATACAATGGAAATAGATGAAAAAAAAGCGAGGTTGAAAAATGAATATAAGAGAAATATTAGAAAGAAACCCGGTAATACCGGCATTAAAAAATGATGATAATTTAAAAGAGGCTATTGAAAGTAGTAGTGAGATTGTTTTTTTAATAATGGCAAACCTTATGAATGTAAAAGATATTGTTACAGAATTAAAGAAAGCAGGAAAGTTGGTTTTTGTCCATGTGGATATGATAGAGGGATTGTCGTCTTCTAATTACGGAGTAGAATATCTTATAAAAGCTATAGAACCAGATGGGATTATTACCACAAAACACAATATGGTAAATTTTGCTCGTAAAAATAATATTGCAGTTATTCAAAGATATTTTATTTTAGATTCTTTTTCATTTAAAAATACTATTTCTTATATTAGAGAAAATAAACCAGACGCAATTGAAATACTTCCAGGTCTTATGCCAAAAATAATTAAAAGAATATGTAAGCTTGTAAATGTTCCTGTTATTACAGGAGGACTTATTGATGATAAGGAAGATATAATGAACGCTCTAAAAGCTGGAGCAGAGGGTGTATCTACTACTAAAATGGAGCTTTGGTCAATATAAATAATAAAAATAAAATTTTGCAGAGGGATAATAACCTTTGCATTTTTTTATTATATTATAGTAGATTTATGATATAATAGGCTATAATATTTTAATTATGGAGAGTTTTATGGAAAATAACTATGAAATCATTTTTAAAAATTTAGAAGATATAGAAACTTTAACACCTAAAGAGTTTAAAAATCTTGATTCTTTAGATATTTTGACGTTAAAAGATTTGTTATATTATTTTCCAAGAGCCTATGATGATAGAACAAATATAAAAAAAATAGAGGAACTTAGAGGGAATGAGTATGTTGTTTTAAAAGTTCAGTTTTTATCAATTACAAATCCATATCTTCCCTCAAGAGTTAAGATGACAAAAGCAAGAGCCACTGATGGAACAGGAGTTATAGATGTAGTTTGGTTTCAAATGCCGTACCTTGCAAAAAGTCTAAAGATTGGAGAGGAATATATTTTAATCGGTCAAGTAAAAGCTGGGTATAATTTCCAGATGACTAACCCTGAATATAAAAAGCTTACCAATCAAAAAGAGATGGAAAAAGGGGAAATCCTACCTATATATAGTACAACAAAAAATTTTACTCAGAACTCTCTAAGAAAGATTTTAAAAAAGAATTTAAAAGAGTTTTCTAATTGTCTTCAAGAAAATATTCCAAGTGAAATAATAGAAAAATATAAAATATTAGATAGAAAAAAAGCTCTTAAAGAAATCCATTTTCCAGAAAATAGGAAGTTTTTAGAAGAGGCAAAAAGAAGATTTGCTATTGAGGAACTTTTGGTTTTAGAGATGGGGATTTTACAAAACAGATATCTTGGTGGAGATATATTTGAGAGAAAATATAATCTTTTGGATAAACGGGAACTTGTAAAAAAATATCTAAAAAGTCTTAATTTTACTTTGACTAATGCACAGAAAAAAGTAATAACAGAGATTTATAAGGAGTTAAA
The DNA here is from genome assembly GCF_021531475.1 of Fusobacterium perfoetens. Lineage (NCBI taxonomy): Bacteria > Fusobacteriati > Fusobacteriota > Fusobacteriia > Fusobacteriales > Fusobacteriaceae > Fusobacterium > Fusobacterium perfoetens. The sequence continues at coordinate 14,079 of NZ_JADYTX010000011.1, forward strand.
TGAGGGAAGATTTATCAATCGTCTTATTCAAGGGGACGTTGGTAGTGGAAAAACTATTGTTGCAATGACTTTACTATTATATATAGTAGAAAATGGATATCAAGGGGTTATAATGGCTCCAACAGAAATTCTTGCTACACAACATTATCTTTCTATAAAAAATGATTTTGAAAATTTAGGAGTGAGAACAGAACTTTTAACAGGAAGTGTAAAGGGAAAGAAAAAAGAGAAACTTCTTGAAGAGATAAAAAACGGAGAAGTAAAACTTATAATAGGTACTCACGCTCTTATTGAAGATAATGTAGAATTTAAAAATCTTGGGCTTATAGTTATAGATGAGCAACATCGTTTCGGTGTTGTCCAAAGAAAAAAATTAAGAGATAAGGGGATACTTTCAAATCTTTTGGTAATGAGTGCCACTCCGATTCCACGTTCTTTGGCTCTTAGTATCTACGGAGATTTAGATGTATCAATAATTGATGAATTACCACCGAGAAGAAAACCTATAAAAACTAAATGGATAAATAATGATGCAGATCTTCAAAAAGTATATAATTTTATTGCTAAGAAATTAAAAGATGGAAGACAAGCATATTTTATAGTGCCACTTATTGAGGACAGTGATAAAATCTCTGCAAAATCTGTGGAAGAATATAAATCTGAGATTGAAAATGTTTTCTCAGATAGAAAGATTGGTATTCTCCACGGAAAAATGAAAAATAGTGAAAAAGACCAAGTTATGCAAGATTTTAAAAATAAAAAAATAGATATACTTCTTTCGACCACTGTTGTAGAGGTAGGAGTAAACGTTCCTAATGCCTCAATAATTACAATTATAAATGCAGAGAGATTTGGTTTGTCGTCACTTCATCAACTTCGTGGAAGAGTAGGAAGAGGGGAACATCAGTCATATTGTTTTTTAATTTCTCACAGTGATAATGACAATACAAAAGCTCGTATGAGAATAATGGAAAAAACAAATGATGGATTTGAGATAGCTGAGGAAGATTTAAGGCTTAGAAAAGCTGGAGAGATATTTGGAACAAAACAGTCTGGACTTAGTGATTTGAAATTTATTGACATCACCCAAGATGTAAAAACTATAAAAATGGTAAAAGAAATCTGTATAGAATATCTAAATAAAAACAGTGGAATTATAGATAATGAGTATTTGCTTAGAGATATTCAAGATAAATTTAAAGAAACTATTTAAAAAACTTTTAAAAATTAAAAAAGTATGATAAAATGAGGAGTACAATTTGAAAAATTTTAAGGAGGAAACGGGAGAATGAGATTTAGTAATTACTACATAAAAACTCTTAAAGAAACCCCAAAAGAAGCTGAAGTAGCAAGTCATAAACTACTTTTAAGAGCTGGAATGATTAAAAAAATGGCAAGTGGAGTTTATTCATACTTACCTATGGGTTATAGAACTTTGAGAAAAGTAGAAAACATAGTAAGAGAAGAGATGAATAGAGCAGGGGCTATCGAGTTATTTATGCCAGTTTTACTACCAGCTGAGATTTGGCAAGAATCTGGAAGATGGGACGTAATGGGAGCAGAAATGATAAGACTTAAGGATAGACATGAAAGAGATTTTGTCCTTGGGCCAACTCACGAAGAAGCTATAACAGATATCGTAAGAAATGATATTTTTTCTTATAAATCTTTACCAGTAAATTTATATCAAATCCAAACTAAATTTAGAGATGAAAGAAGACCTAGATTTGGACTTATGAGAGGAAGAGAATTTCTTATGAAAGACGCTTATTCTTTCTCAGTAGATAGAGCAGGACTTGATAAAGAATTTGATAATATGCAAGAAGCTTATTCAAAAATATTTACAAGATGTGGATTAGATTTTAGAATTGTTGACGCTGATTCAGGTGCAATCGGTGGAAGTGGTTCAAGAGAATTCCACGTTATGGCAAATTCTGGGGAAGATGAATTAATTTTCTGTGACCACTGTCATTATGGAGCTAACGTAGAAAAAGCCACTGATGTTATAACTTCTTTACCAAAAGAAGAATTAAAAGAGGCTGTTCTTGTAGATACACCAAATATTGCAAAAATAGAAGATGTTGTAGAAGCTCTTAATGTAGAAATAGAAAGAACAGTAAAAGCTATAATGTATAAAGACGTTGTTAACGACGCTCCTTATATGGTACTTATCAGAGGAGATATTGAAGTTAACGAAGTAAAAGTTAAAAACTTAATCAATACTATTGATATAGCAATGTTAACTGACGAAGAAATTGCAAAACTTGGACTTTTCAAAGGGTTCATCGGACCATATGGAATGGATTTAAAAGCTAAAGGAATAACAGTTATAGCTGACCCATCAGTTACAGAGATTCCTAACCACACAGCTGGAGGAAATAAACCAGATACTCACTACTTAAATGTAAACTATGGAAGAGATTATGAAGCTGATATAGTTGCTGATGTAAGAAGAGTTAAAGAGGGAGATACTTGCTCAATCTGTGGAAAACCACTAAGAGTTGCAAGAGGAATAGAATGTGGACATATCTTTAAACTTGGTAAAAAATATTCTGAAGCTATGCACGCTGTTGTATTAGATGAAAATGGAAAAGAAGTTGTTATGGAAATGGGTTGCTATGGAATTGGAATTTCAAGAACTATGGCAGCAGCAATAGAACAAAATAATGACGAAAATGGAATTATTTGGCCAACAGCTATCGCTCCATTTATAGTTGATGTTATCGCTACTAATATGAAAGATGAAGCTCAAGTTAAATTAGCTGAAGAATTATTAGAAGCTTTAGAATCAAATGGAATCGAAACAATCTACGACGATAGAAACGAAAGAGCAGGATTTAAATTTAAAGATGCTGACTTAATTGGATTCCCATTCAAAGTAGTTTGTGGTAAAAAATCTTCTGAAGGAATAGTTGAGTTAAAAATAAGAAGAACTGGAGAAACTTTAGAAGTAGCAAAAGAAAATGTTGTAGAAACAGTAAAAGAATTAATGAAAAAATATTAATTTGTATTTGAAAGTTAATAAAAAATAAATTTTATGGGTTGTTGTGAATTTAAGATATAGATTGAAAGTTACTTGGGTGATTTTTGTAGTTTATATTTGGGGAAATGCGACAGCCCTATTTTTTAGGAAAAGATAAAGAAAAAAGCTGTACAAATCAAGATGATTTGTAACAGCCTTTTTGTTGAGTGATAGGGTATTATATTTTATTTATTTGCTTTATCAAGAGAAAATCCTGCAAATTTATTAACGATTAATGCTAATGCTCCGTCACCAGTTACGTTACAAGCAGTACCGAAACTGTCTTGAGCTAGGTATAGAGCTATCATAAGAGATGATAATTCAGCGTTAAATCCAAGCATAGATTGGATAAGTCCAAGAGCAGCCATTACAGCTCCACCAGGAACTCCAGGTGCTGCGACCATTGTAACTCCAAGCATTAGGATAAATCCAAAATAAGAACCGAATGAGAAATTCATTCCTTCTAACATCATTATTGCTAGAGAACAACTTGTTAAAGTAATTGTACTTCCTGATAAATGGATAGTAGCAAATAACGGAACTGTAAATTCAGCGATACCATCATTAGCACCATTTTTCTTAGTTTGAGCTAAAGTTACAGGAATAGTTGCTGCTGATGATTGAGTTCCAACAGCTGTGAAGTATGCTGGTAACATATTTCTTATTAAAGATATAGGATTTTTTCCATTTAGAGAACCAGCCACTGTATATTGGAATAAAAGTATTAATATATGTAGAGTGATGATTACTACGAAAACTTTTGCAAAAACAGCTATTATCATTTCAACTTTTCCAGCATAAGTCATATTTGCAAATATTCCAGAAATATGGAATGGTAAAAGAGGAATAATAACTGATTTTATTGTTCCTTCAACAATAAGTTGAAACTCGTCCATAAATTTTTTGACAGTATCTTCTTTTAAATAAGCAATTCCAAGTCCTAAAACGAATGCTAAAACTAGAGCTGTCATAACGTCCATTAAAGGAGCTATTTTTATATTAATAAGTGATTTTACTAAAGCTTCTTCAGGGTTAGTAGTATCGTGAAGGATGAAAGATCCAACGTTTAAAAGTTTAGGAAAAATATTAGTATCTACAACATAAGCAAAACTACCAGCAATAATTGTAGAAACATAAGCTAAAACAGTAGATCCACCTAATAATTTACCAGCACTTTTTCCAAGATTTCCAATACCTGGTGCTACGAAACCAACAATAATAAGTGGAATAATAAATCCTAAAAAGCTACCGAAGATATTATTAAAAGTAGCTAATAACTCAACCACAAATAAAACTTTCATCTTTCCAATAGCGATACCTGCAAGAATACCTAATATTAATTTAGGCAGTAAACCAAATTTTTTCATAAAATCCCTCCCCTTGAATGTCCGTCATTCAAAAATGTTTGTATGCGTAGATGATACAACATTTGGGAGAAAAAAGCAAGCAAAATTTTTAAGGAGGATATATGATTGGTGGAAATACCTTGGGAATCAAGGATTATCTGTTAAAAGAATTAGAAAATTTTTTAGAAGAAAAGATAGAAAAAGGAAAATTTTTAAGTGAAGAGATATTTTTAAAAATAGTTGAGATAAGTCACAATATAAATAAAGAGATAAGTGTGGCTATAGATAGAAATGGAAAAATAATAGATATAAATATTGGAGATAGTGGAAGTGCCACTCTACCAAAAGTTACATCAAAGGATAGAAAACTTTGTGGAGTGAGAATTATTCACACTCACCCTAGTGGAAATGCAAAACTATCAGATGTGGATATCTCAGCTCTTATTGAGTTAAAGCTTGATGCTATGTCAGCCATAGGAATTAATAAAGATGGAAGTATCAATGGAATTTCTATGGGATTTTGTAAAGTGGTTGATAATAATATTCTTCACGAAGAATATATGTCGAGAAATCTTCATACAGTGGAAAATTATAATTTCTTGGCAAAAATCCAAGAGATTGAAAAAGAGTTAAGAGCGAGAATTATAGATGAAGATTACAAAGAGTATGCAATCTTAGTTGGAAGAGAATCAGAGGAAAGTTTGGCAGAGTTAAAAGAGCTTGCCAGTGCTTGTGATATAGAAACAGTGCATATTATGTTACAAAAAGGAAGTAAGATAGATAAAAGTTTCTATATCGGTAGTGGAAAAGTTATCGAACTTGCTAGAGCAAAACAGATAAGAGCAGCTAACCTTATAATTTTTGATGAGGAACTTTCAGGTATCCAAATAAGAAACCTTGAAGATAATATCGGTTGTAGAGTAATTGATAGAACATCTTTGATTTTGGAAATTTTTGCTAGAAGAGCGAGAACTAAAGAGGCAAAAATCCAAGTAAAACTTGCTGAGTTAAAATACAAGGGAACAAGACTTATAGGTTTTGGAACTGAGCTTTCAAGAATTGGAGGAGGTCTTGGAAATAGAGGACTTGGAGAAACAAAACTAGAGCTTGATAGAAGAAAAATAAAAGATGAGATAGCTAGTCTTAGAGATGAGCTTGAAAAAATAAAAAAAATAAGAGGAACACAAAGAGAGAGAAGAGAAAAATCTAATATGGGAAAAATCTCTTTGGTTGGATATACAAACGTTGGAAAATCTACTCTTAGAAACTTGATTGTAAAAAATTATTGTAAAGATAACTCTAATAAAACTGAAGACGTTTTTGCTGAAAATATGTTATTCGCAACACTTGATACAACAGTTAGAGTTGTAGAATTAAAGGATAAAAAAGAGGTAGCTGTAATAGATACAGTCGGATTTATAAGAAAATTACCTCACGATTTAGTTGAAGCTTTTAAATCAACACTTGAAGAAGTAATTTTCTCAGATGTTTTAATCCACGTTGTAGATTCGTCAAGTGAAAATCTATACAAAGAAATCTCTGTAGTAGAGGGAGTTTTAAAGGAACTTGGTTGTGATGATAAACCAACTATCTTAGCACTTAACAAAACTGATAAGGTAGAGACAGAAAAACTTTTAGAGATAAAAGAAAAACTAGCTAACTACGAGATAGTTGAGATAAGTGCAAAGGAAAATATAAATATAGATACTTTACTTGAAAAAGCTATTGAAAAACTACCAGAAACACTAAAAAAAGTTGAATATTTGATTCCATATCAAGATACAGCAATCTCAGCTTATATTCATAACAACGCATCTGTGGTCAGTGAAGAGTATCAAGGAGAGGGAATTTATCTAGTAGCTATGGTAGATGAAAAGGTTTATAACAAATGCAAAAAATATGAAAAATAATCTATAAAATCTGCTTGAATAAATAAGAAAAATGTGATATAATCTCTAAAATCGTGAAAAAATAAGGGGAGGTATTGCAAAAGCGATGGAAAGATTTTATGAAAAAACTTTTAATATTTTCAATATAAAAAATCTTTTTACTTTTTTATTTTTTCAAAAAACCATTTATAATTATTTTAATATATCAGGAATAAGAGTTACATTTTAAATGTAATTTTTATTCCTTTTTTTATGAGGAAGGGGATAACTGTGAGAAATTTTATTTCAATGAAAGAATTTGACAGGGAAGAGATTTTAGAAATTTTGGAAAGAGCTAGAGAATTGGAAGAAAATCCAAATCAAGATTTGATTAAAAACAAAATAGCTGCGACACTTTTCTTTGAACCATCTACAAGAACTAGATTGTCTTTTACTTCAGCTTGTTTTAGAATAGGAGCGAAAGTTTTAGGATTTGATAGTCCAGATGCCACTTCACTAAAAAAAGGGGAAAGCCTAAGAGATACTATAAAAATGATAAATGGATATTCTGATATAGTTATTATGAGACATTTAAGAGACGGAGCAGCAAAATTTGCTGGAGATGTGTCAGATATTCCTGTTATAAATGCAGGAGACGGAGCTAATGAACACCCAAGTCAAACACTACTTGACCTTTACACAATTAAAAAAGAGTTCGGAACTTTAGACGGACACACAACAGCTTTTGTAGGGGATTTAAAATATGGAAGAACAGTTCACTCACTTGCAAAAGCATTATCAAAATTTGAATGTAAAAAATTCTACTTTGTAGCTCCAGATGAATTACAAATCACTCAAGAGATTTTAGATGAGTTAGATGAAAAAGGGATTGAATATGAATTAGTTAGCGACTACAAAGATATTTTAAAAGAAGTTGACGTACTTTATATGACAAGAATCCAAAGAGAGAGATTTGAAGTTCCAGAACTTTATGAAAAATTAAAAAATGTTTACATAATCTCAAAAGATACAATAGTTGGGAAATGTAAAGAGAATATGATAATACTTCACCCATTACCAAGAGTAAATGAAATAAATATAGATTTAGATGAAACTAAACATGCACTTTATTTCAAACAAGCTAAAAATGGCGTGCCTATAAGAGAGGCAATGATAGGAATAGCACTTGATAAACTTAAATTAAATTATAAAGATAAAGCAAAAAATGAAATAATTAAATCGGAAAAACAAGTTTGCAATAATCATAATTGTATAACAAAATTTGAAGAAACTGACAATAAAATTGAAATAAAAAATGGTAAAAAATTCTGTTACTATTGTGGTAGAGAAATAAAAGATTAGGAGGGTATAGATGTTTTTAGAAGATTGCAAAGTCTTAGAAAATAGACAAGTTTTTGGAAATTACTACTTAATGAAATTAAAAGGTGAAAAATCAATAAATGTAGCTAGAGCAGGACAATTTTATATGCTACAATGTAAAGGACAAGGAACAATATTAAGAAGACCTATAAGTCTACATTACATTAACAAAAAAGATAACACTATTGAATTTTATTATGAAGTAAAAGGATTAGGAACTGTTGAGTTTAGTCAATTAAAAGAGGGAGATACATTAAATCTTCAAGGACCTTTAGGAAATGGATTTACTACTGATGTAACAGGAAAAACAATAGTAGTTGTTGGTGGAGGAATGGGAATCGCTCCTACAAAACTATTAATAGAAAGATTAAAAGAAAATGGAAATAAAGTAATATTTATCTGTGGAGGAAGAAGTCACGGAGCTGTGGCAATCCTTAAAAATATAGATACTGAGGGAGTTGAAACATATATAACTACTGATGATGGTTCTTGTGGAACAAAAGGAAATGTTACAATACCTCTAAGAGAAATTTTATCAAAAGGTGGAGTTGACGCAGTATATACTTGTGGACCTCACAAAATGTTAGAATTTGTTGGAAAAGTAGCTGGAGAGTTTGGAGTTTACTGTGAAGTATCTTTAGAAGAGAGAATGGCTTGTGGAGTAAAAGCTTGTGTAGGTTGCTCAATTCTAACTAACGAGGGAATGAAAAAAGTTTGCCACGACGGACCAGTATTTGATAGTAAAATAATAATTGATATCAATCCAAAAAATCCATTACCTTGTGATTGTAATAAATAGGAGGAAAAAATGAATAGATTAAAAGTTAATTTTTTAGGAGTAGAATTTGACAATCCAATAGTTACATCATCTGGTTGCTTTGGATTTGGACTTGAATATAAAGATTATTTTGACCCAAATGAACTTGGAGGAATTACATTAAAAGGTTTAACACTAGAACCAAGAACAGGAAATATGGGACCAAGAATAGCTGAAACACCTTGTGGAATTTTAAACTGTGTTGGACTAGAAAACCCAGGAATTGAAGTTTTTGAAAAAGAAATCATACCAAAACTAAAAAAAGAGGGAGTTACAACAAGACTTATTGCTAACATAAACGGAAGTACAGTTGACCAATATGTTGAGATTGCAAAAAGAGTAAACGAAATTGAAGAGATAGATTTAGTAGAACTTAATATCTCTTGTCCAAACGTAAAAGATGGAGGAATGGCTTTTGGAGCAAATCCAGAAGTTGCTGGAAGAACTACAAGAGAAGTTAAAAAAGTTTTAACTAAAAAACCTCTAATTGTAAAACTTTCTCCAAATGTAACAAATATAGTTGAGATTGCAAAAATTGTTGAAGCTAATGGAGCTGACGCAATATCAATGATAAATACATTACTAGGAATGAGAATAGATATAAAAACTGGAAAACCAATCTTAGGAAATACTATGGGAGGAATGTCTGGACCAGCAGTAAAACCTATCGCAGTAAGAATGGTTTATCAAGTGGCACAAAATGTAAATATCCCAATAATTGGAATGGGAGGAATTAATTCTTGGGAAGATGCTGTTGAATTTATAATGGCAGGGGCAACAATGGTATCAATCGGAACTGGAATTTTCCCAAATCCTGTACTTCCAGTAGAAGTTAAAGCAGGACTTCAAAAATATGCTGAAGAAAACAATTTAGAAAATATTCAAGATATAAGAGGAATAGCTTTTAGAAAATAACAATAACAAAAAGTTTAAGGAGTGATAGAGATGATAAATGCAAAGGACAGATTAATAATAGCACTAGATTTCCCTACAATGGATAAAGCAGTAGAATTAGTAGAAAAATTAGGAGATACAGCATCTTTTTATAAAGTTGGTTTAGAATTATTCTTAAACTCAAAAGGAAAAATGGTAGAATACTTAGCTGAGAAAGGTAAAAAAATATTTTTAGACCTTAAATTCCACGATATACCAAATACAACAGCGATGGCATCAGTTTTCGCTGCAAAAGAAAATGTATTTATGTTTAACGTACACGCAACTGGTGGGAAAAAAATGATGTCTAAAGTTGTAGAAGAAGCTAAAAAAATAAATGAAAAATCACTTTTAATAGCTGTAACAATTCTTACAAGCTTATCAGAAGAGGAAGTAAAAGAAACTTTCTTAACTGAAGCGAGCATTAAAGAACTTGCTATGAACTTAGCAAGACTTACAAAAGAAGCTGGAATGGACGGAGTAGTTTGCTCTCCTTGGGAAGCTAAATATATAAAAGAAGCTTTAGGAAAAGAATTTAGAACTGTATGTCCAGGTGTAAGACCAGCTTGGTCAGCAACTAACGACCAAACAAGAATAATGACTCCAAAAAATGCTATATTAAATGGTTGTGATTTCTTAGTAGTTGGAAGACCAATAACTAAAAATGAAGACCCAGTTAACGCTACAAAATTAGTTCTAGCAGAAATAGAAGAAGGACTAAAAGAAGGTGGTCTATGCTAATAAAAAACGGATTGGTAGAAGTTGACGGACAAATAAAATTTCAAGATATATTAATAGAAAATGAAAAAATAAAAGAGATAGCTGATGAGATAAATATCATCAGTGAAGAGGTAATAGATGCTCAAGGTGGATATATTTTACCTGGAGTTATCGACCCTCACGTTCATATGAGAGACCCGGGGCTAACTCATAAAGAGGATTTTGAAACTGGAAGTATGGCTTGTGCAAAAGGTGGAGTGACAACTTTTTTAGATATGCCAAATACAATTCCAAATACAATAACTGAAGAAGCTCTTCTTGATAAAAAAAGAGATGCCGTTGGCAGAAGTTATGTTGATTACGGATTTTATTTCGGTGGAAGTAAAAACGACAACTCTTTAGAAGTAGCAAAAGTAAAAGATATGGCAGTGGCTACAAAAGTATTTATGAATGTTTCAACAGGAAATATGCTTGTAGAAGATGAAAAAATATTAGAAAATATTTTTAAATCTTCAAAACTTGTGGCAGTTCACGCTGAGGGAGAAATGGTAGCAAAAGCTATCGAGCTATCAGAAAAAGCAAAAACTCCAGTATATCTTTGTCATTTATCAACAAAAGAAGAGATAGAAATGGTAAGAGAGGCTAAAGCAAAAGGTTTAGAAATTTATGCTGAGGTAACTCCACATCATCTATTCTTAAATCAAGAATATGTAGGAAGTGACAATCTTCTTAGAATGAAACCAGAACTTAAAACTAAAGAGGACAACGAAGCTCTTTGGGAAGGAATAGTTGACGGAACTGTTGATACAATAGGAACAGACCACGCTCCTCACACTTTAGCTGAAAAAACAGAAAAATTAACTTTTGGAATACCAGGAGTTCAATTTTCTTTAGAAATGATGTTAAAAGCTGTAAAAGGAGAAAGAATAACTTTAGAAAAACTTAAAGAAATTATGTGTGAAAATCCAGCTAAAATATTTGGAATAAAAAATAAAGGAAAATTAGAAGTTGGATATGACGCTGATATAGTTATCGTTGATATGAAAAATGAAGAAAAAATAACTAACGAAGAAGTAGTTTCAAAATGCGGTTGGACACCTTATAACGGAAGAACTAGAGGTGGAAAAGTTATGGCTACTTTAGTTAGAGGAAATGTAGTTTACAACGAAAGAAGAATTAAAAAATTTATAAATAATAAAATTGGTAAGGAAGTGATGTAAAAGATGGATAGAGCAAGAGGAGTAGCACATTCATTATTATCAGTAGGAGCTGTAAAATTAAACGTAGGACAACCATTTACATTTGTATCTGGAATAAAAAGTCCAATATACTGTGACAACAGAAAAATGATAGGATATCCAGAAGAAAGAAAAGTAGTAGTTGATGGATTCGTTGAAGTTTTAAAAGATAAAGAATTTGATGTAGTAGCTGGAACTGCAACAGCTGGAATCCCTTGGGCTGGATTTATAGCTGAAAGATTAAACGTACCAATGGCTTACATTCGTTCTGAGAAAAAAGACCACGGAGCTGGAAGACAAATCGAAGGAGCAGACTTTGAAGGGAAAAAAGTTATCGTTATAGAAGACTTAATCTCTACTGGTGGAAGTTCTATAAAAGCTGTTGAGGCAGCTAAAGCAGCTGGAGCTACTGAAGTTGAAGTTGTAGCAATATTCTCATATCAATTTACAAAAGCTGAAGAAAACTTTAAAAATGCAGGAGTTAAATTAACTAACCTTTCTGATTTCACAACATTAATCGGACTTGCAACAGAACAAAACTACTTAAACAAAGAAGAACAAGAAATCGCTTTAAAATGGAATAAATCTCCTAACACTTGGGGAGTTTAATTTTAAAAAGTAAAAAAATAGTATAAAGATAAAAATCTTTTTAAAGAGTGATGAAAAGACAAGGACTATAATATTTAAGCCTTGTCTTTTTTCTTTTTTTTGTGAGAGTTTTTAATTTTATTGTAAAAATTTATTGTCTATGTTAGAATAAAATGATTGATAAAATTAGGAGGGCGAAATTTAAAATGAGAGATTTTTTGACAAATAGAGTATTAATGGTTAGACCCATAGCTTTTACATATAATGAGGAAACAGGAGCAGATAATCTTTATCAAAAAAATGACAATCAAGATAGAAAAATTCTTGAAGAAAAGGCTGAAAAAGAGTTTGATACTTTGGTGGAAAAGCTTAGAAGTGAAAGTATAGAAGTTTTGGTTATCCAAGACAGTTTGACGCCGCATACACCAGATAGTATTTTTCCAAATAACTGGTTTAGCACACACGAAGATAATAAGGTGGTGCTATATCCAATGTATGCTGAAAATAGGAGACTTGAGAGAACTGATAAAATTTTTGACTTTGTAAAAGATAAAAATCAAATAGAAAAAATAGATTTTACAAAATATGAAAATGAGGGAAAATTTTTAGAGGGTACTGGTAGTATGTGCCTTGATAGAAAAAATAAAATAGCTTATGCCAATATCTCTAAAAGAACAGATAAAGAGTTATTTGAGAAATTTTGTGAAAAGTTGGGATATAAAGGGATTAGCTTTTCTGGAAGTCAAACAGTAAATGGTGTAAAAGCTCCAATCTATCATACAAATGTTATGTTAACTATTGGAGAGGAGTATGTAATAATCTATCTGTCAGCTATTGAAGATGAAAAAGAGAGAGAAATAGTTAAAAATTCTTTTATAAACTCTGGAAAAAAGATAATAGAAATCTCTGGAGAACAAACAAAAAATTTTTTGGGAAATGCAATAGAACTTAGAAAAAAAGATGGTTCTAAAATTCTTGTAATGTCAAAAACTGCTTATGATTCGTTAGATGATGAGCAAAAAAATATTATAGAGGAAAGTGCTAAAATAGTTTACTCAGATATTCCAACTATAGAAAACTATGGTGGAGGTTCTGCTAGATGTATGATAGCAGAGTTTTTCTTAGATTAAAAAGGAGAAAAGATGTTTTATATAATCAAAGTAATATCACTTTTGATATTTTCGCCACTTTTATTTATTGGTGGGTTTTTATTTTTTGGAAAAATTTTATGTAAAAATGGAAAGAAAATCATAGGAAGATTAGCCTATATTTTTGGAGTGGTTTTATTTTTACTTTCTTGTGAATTTTCAACAGATTTTTTAACAGTGGCTTTAGAAAATAATTATAAAATTAGTACAGAAAAAGAGATAGATAGTAGTGATGTATATATTTTACTTGGGGGAGGAATAAAAAGTCATACTTTAGTTGGAAATATTCCTAAAAATAGTGTGATGGTAAGATTAATGACAACAGCTAAACTATATCATCAAAATCCAAAACCTATTATTATAACTGGGGGAATGGTATTAGATAAAACAGTCAGTGAAAGTTCAGTTTATAAGAAAGATTTAGTGGCAGTAGGTATTCCAGAAAAGGATATAATTTTGGAAGAGAGAAGTAGAAATACAAAGGAAAATGCAATTTATACCAAAGAAATAATGAGAGAGAAAAATTATACTAGAGGGGTAATTGTAACTTCTGCTATCCATATGACTAGAAGTATGAAAGTATTTGAAGAGGAGGGATTTGAGTTTTATCCTATTCCTTGTGGTTTTGTCGGACAGACTGAGATAGTTGGTATCCAAAATTTTATCCCTAACTATACAACTTTGAAAAATACTTTTGCTGTGTTATGGGAATATTTTGGAATGATTTATTATAAGATTAGATATTAGAAAAAAATGTTATAAAATAAAAAAATAAATAACGCATATAAATTATATAATTTTATTTTTTTATTAAAAAAAGATAAAATAAAAAACAAAGATATTGTAAAAAAGTATAAAAAATAGTATAATGAAAAAAGTATTTTAATTATTCGAGATTTGGAGGGATAAAATGAAATTTTCATTAGAAAGTGATTACGAAGTAAGGATAGTTCTACAATTATATATTTCACCTAACAAAAGAGAAAAATCAAGCCAAGTATTGGAAGAGTGTCGTATTCCTCCAAAGCTAGGTCAGAGGACAATAACAAAACTTGTAAAAGCAAATGTACTTCGCTCCATAAGAGGAAATAACGGTGGAGTGGAAGTTATAAAAAAACCAGAGGATCTTTCATTGTATGAAGTAATAAGTGCAGTGGAAGATTTGACAATAAAAAAATGTATAGATAACCCAGAGAATTGTCGTTGGAAATGTGTGGATTGCTCTTTATATAAAAATGTTGTTAGAATCAAAAAAAGATTTCTACAAGATTTAAAAGACGTAAAGTTTAAAGAATTAATAGAACAGATGTAATTTAATTAAGAATAAAATACTTAAAAAAGAACAGAAAAAAAAATAAAAAAAACCTTGACAAACCAAATGGGGGGGGGGTATAATTGTCCAGTTAAATTCTACCGTGATAGTAGAAAAAGAAATTGGGAGATTATATCCCCCTTTTATGTTGTAAAATTGGATTATTAGAAATGAATAATAGAAAAAATAAGATTTTGAGGTGGGAGTTATGTTTACTAAGAGAAAAATATTTTTAACTTTTTTATTTTTTATGATTTGGGTATGTAGTTTTTCATATATAAATATTTCTCCAACAACATTGGATAAAAATATAAAAGCTGGAGCTTATCAAGAATTTACTTTTTATAATGATACAACTATACCATTTCGTTATAAAATAACTCCTGTAGCAATGACGGATAATAAACTTGTAAAAGATATGAGTAAATGGGTTGAAGTTTATCCTAAGATAGTAACTGTAAATCCTACTGAATCAAAAAAATTTAAAGTATATGTAAAAGCTGATAAAAATGCTGAGACTGGAGATTATGGAACTTTCTTAAATATTAGACAGATGTCAGCACCAAAGTTAAAGGGAGAGGAAGAACAAAACATAGGTGCTGGAATGGTAATAATGGTAAATCTTAATATGGGGATTTATGGATATGTAGGAGAGAAAGAGCCTAAGATAGAAACAACAGAGCCAACTGTATATAAAAAAGGTGAGAAAAGTTTTCTAAAAATGAAACTTGCAAATAAAACAAATAGACTTGTAAGACTAAAAATAGAAGTAGAGGGAAAAAGAAATTATTTTTATACAATAGGAGAAACAAGAGCTTTTAAAGGACAAACTTTAGAGTTTGACCACGAGATAAATAGAATAGGAAAAAGTAAAGCTAGTAAAGTAATAATCACTGATGTAGAAACTGACAAAGTAATAAAAGAGATAAAAATAAAAAAATAGCCTAAAAATAGCTCTTATATAAGAACTATAAACTATAAAAAACGTATATAAAAAAATAGGAGGGATTTTTATGAAAAAATTATTATTTGTAACAGCATTATTAGCAATGGGAACTATGGCAATGGGAGAAAATCCTACTCAAAATGCAGAATCAAAAGCAGAGGTATTAGTAAAAGCTCAAATAGTTGATGATTTATTTAAAATTACTGATATTGATGGCAATCCATTAGTACTAGACTTTAAAGAATTACCAAAAATGAATTATACTAATAATATAGCAAAAGCATCAGTAGAGTACAAAGTTACAGCTAAAGAAGCAATAGTAGATAGCGCAGTAGAATTAGCAATGTCATTAACATCTTTTGAAAACCCTGAAAGCAAAGATGGAGTAAGTAAAGTAATACTAAAAAATGAAGATAGTACAGCAGCTCAACAAGATCCAATAGAAAATGACCCTAATAGAATAGAGGCAAACTTAGGACTAGACAAAGCAACTAAAAAAATGGAAATTAATCAAACAACAGTAGTAGGAAAAATTAACGGAACAATAAACACTGATCTTTCTGATAAAAATACAGGAGATTATTCTGGTAAAGTTTTCTTAGTTGCAACAGTTAAATAATAAAAAATAAAATAAACTATAAAAAGGGCTATTGCTTATAGCCCTTTTCTATTAAAAATATAAAAAATAATTAATGGAGAATTTTATGAAGAAGATAACCACGATTTTATTTTTATTGTTAAGTTCTCTTACATTTGCTAGTAACCTCGGTGGAACGAAACTAGCTTATGACGGGGTAGAATTTTTTATAAGTGATGAGGAAGAAAGAATAGGGGCTTATACCTTAGAATTAAAAGGGATACCTTATAGTTATACATATACAGTAATAAAGGAAGGGGACGAGTATTTTTTCCCTCTTTTTGAATTTATAAGAGCAGTCGGAGTTGAGAACTATAAATATGACAGAGGAGTTCTTACTATTTTTTTTAATGCTAACGAAGATAAAAGAGTAATAGACCTAAGAAAATTAGATGAAAGTTCTTATATATTTGAAGACAATGATTATTTTATCTGTGAAAAATTATTTAAAGAATATTTTTTCCAAGAGTTTAGAATTGACAAAGAGAATTTTACAATAAAAACAAATCCAAATTTTATTTTACCAAAAGAGATGAAATATATTTTGGATAATAAAACTAGAGAGCTAAAAGAGGAGCTTAATAAGGAGATTTTACTTTACAAGGGAGAAAGAGAACTATTTGATATAGGAAACTTAAGAATAAACCTTGAAAAAGAGATGATAAAATCTTCTGATGGTGGTGGAAGAAAATATGACTGGTCAGGTTCTTTAGAGTATAGTGGATCACTTTTATTTGGAAACTTTATAACAGAGTACGATTTAAAAGAGAAAAAATTTAAAGATTTTGAATTAAACTACTATGGAATAAAAGAGGACTATGAATTAAGTATTGGAGTTTATGGAGAGGACAGAGAAAAACAACTGACTTTTAGAAAAGATAGAGGATATTCTCTTAATGATGGTAGAGAATATATAATTGAAGAAAGAGTGCCAGTTGGAAGTAAGGTAGAACTTATCTATGGACTATTCCCAATAGATGTACAAGATGAAGTAGGAGGAAAGGTTACTTTCGTCAATAGTCTTATTAAATCAGGTAGAGAATTTATTTTAAAAATCTATGAACCTAATGGAAAGATTTGGGAAAAACTTGTAAAAATAAACGAAGACTATAACCAACAGAAAAAAGGTGAATTTGGTTATGATATTTCCATAAGAGAGGATAAAGAATCTAAAAGAAATAAAGCTGACTTAAATATTTACTATGGATATACAGATAATCTAACTATGGGATTTTCTTGGAATCAATATCCAGAGGAGTATGAAAGAGGTTGGACATATATAAAAGAGATGGGGACAGAACTTATCTATTCAAACTCAATAGATGGAAATCCTTATACACTTTCTTATGAATATACAAGAGGAATAAACAAAGATGAATTTGAAACTGAAAGTTTAAAAGGAAAGTATAAACATAGATATTTCTTGGATACAGATATAAAAAACTTTGGGATTACTTATGAACAATTTGATAATGGACGTTACTATGAAGAAAAAAGAGAAATCTATATAGATGTTGACTACGACCTTACAGAAAATATAACATTGACTGGAAGTTTGGAAGATACTAAGTATCACGAAAAAGATAGAGATGATGAGACAGATTATTATTACGGTTTGGAGTTTAGTAAGAGCTGGAACTCACTTTTAGCAAGTTATGAGATAGAAAATAATAAAAAAGGTGAAACAAGACATAGTTTAGATTTTTATTATACAGGATTTAAAGATTTTACAGTAAGACTTGAAAATACTTTAGATGAGGATAATAAATATGAGGGAGAATTAAAAATAAATAATACAAGATGGATGGACAATCTTGATTTCTCTATGGGAATGAGATATTCAGAGGATAAACGAGCTGAGTATATGGTTGAATTTACATTGAAGTTTGACAACTGGTTAGAATTTGGAAGTTCTGCTGAGAAAAATGGAGATAAGAGAACTTATGTAGGAATTGATAGAGTAATAAGTCTTAAAAATCCATTACAAAATATGAACTCTCTTGAAAATACAACTATAAAAACAATAGCTTTCTTAGACAGAAATGATAATAATAAGATTGATAAAGATGAAGAAAAATTATCAGATGTAGAAGTAAGTCTTGGAGAAAAAAAAGTAGTAACAGATGAAGATGGAGAGGCATATATCTATGGTATCCCAAGTTATACTGATTACGAAATAACAGCTTTGAGTAGAAGACCGAGCCACGACGGAAAAGCTACAAAAATAAAAGTAAGAGGAATGGGAAGTTCTGAAGTAAAAGCCTATATTCCTATAAAACCTTTGATCACTTTTATGGGAGAAGTTAAATTTGATAAAGATCAATCAATATTATCTGATACAAGAATAAAACTTAATAAAATTTCAACAAAAGAAACTGGAAAAATAATTCCAGTTGAATCAAATGGAGAGTTCTATATAGATAGTTTAACAGCTGGAAAATATATGATAGAGGTTGAGTATCTAGGAGAGGACTACAATATAAAAAGATATAAAAGACAGATAGATTTAACTTATACAGATGAAAATGCTGGAGATAACTATTACTTATTTGAATTAGAGGAGGTAAAGAAATGATGAAAAAATTTATTGGAATATTTTTTCTGATTTTTAATATAGGTCTATATGCAGAGGGAGAAAATATAATAGTACCAATGATACCTTTACTTCCAAGTATGCCTGCAAATCCTGAGGCAGAGGGAAAACCAGTGCCTCTTGAAACAAAAACAATAATAATGAAGATGGAAACAGAGATAGAAGTACCATTAGAAATAATATCTGATACAGAGATACAAGCTTTGATAATAGATGATCAAAGAGCTGTTGTTCCCTTTGAAATAGAGATGAATAAAGAGCCTGATAAAAAAGATTATTATAAGCTAAACTATAGTGAAACAGAGATAGATATTGACGAAGATGGAGAAGTTGATACTAAAATTTATTCAAATGAATTTATAAATTCAAAGATAGAAAAAGAAAATTATGTTGTTATAGAGGGAAAAAATATTTCAAAAGAGGGGTATCACGAAAAAATTATATATTTAACAGTGGAAACTCACGATTAATTAGGAGGAAAAATGAGAAAGTCAATTTTAACTATGATATTTTTACTTATCACAACATTTTCTTATTCAGAGATAAAAGTATCTGTTTTTGAAAATATGAAATTTGAAAATATGAATACTAAAAATATGAGAAATAGTATAGTTGGAAGAGGAGTTTTGGAAATCCAAGCTGATGAGGAAGATTTTGGAAAAATAATAGAGCTTACATTTGTTGAGAAAAGTTTGATGACAAATGGAAAAAATCCTGTGATGATAAGAAAAATAGAGGTAGAAGATAAATATAAAAAATTTGTTTTAAACTCTAAGATAACACATATAGAGTTTACAGCAGTTCTTAATCAAAGAAGAATAAAAGCCGAAAGTAAACCAGCTGATGTTGTAGAGGGAAAATATGTGGGAGGAATTCCTATTATGATATCAGTGTATAAGGGAGAAAATACTAACGAAAAACAAGAGGCAAAAAATAAGGTGATAAAATAATGAAAGGGCTAAAAAAATTTTTATTTTTCTTTTTAATTCTATTCGCTTTTGGATTTTCTAATGAGAATAAAGATTCAAAAGTTGTACTTGATAAAGTAAGAGAAACATCACAATTAAAAATAGGTGTAACTAAAATAAAATCAAAAGAACTACCAATGGAGTTTGATGTAGAGAGTAAAAAAGTCTATGGAGAGATAGAAATAACTGATAATGATCTTGTATTTGTATCTGAAACTTTAGATGAGATACCCTCTATTTCAACTACTAATGGTAGAAGAGTGATAAATAATATAAATAAATATCTTACAAAAAATATAAAAGAATCTCCAAAATTTAATTATCAGATTGTAGATGGAAAAACTGAGTCTGGTGAAAAAAATGGAAAAAAATACCTTTTGATAGATTGTAAAGAACAACTATCTAGTGTGTATGTGTATGTTTTGGAGAAGGGAAGTTATAAGATAAAGAATGTTTATAAAGGGGCTTTTAAACAATTATTTTTAAGGACAGTTAATGAAACTTATGGAAATCTTAATATAGAATCAGATATCATAAATAAAGATTATAGAAAAATAACAATAAAATCAGGAAATTTATATGTATCAAAGCCACTAAATTATAATTTAGAAGATACTGAAGTTAAAGCTGGTATTAATCTTAGTGGGAAATTTCCTGAAAGAGTTTTATACGAAACTTTAAAACAAGAAGGCGGAGGTAAAAATTTATATATAAGAGCAATTGTTACTTCAAAATATGGAAAAGATGAAAAAGAGATAAAACTTTCAGAGTCAAATGGGGGATATTCAGATTATAAAGCTATTCTAACTTTGAAAGATAGTACAGGACAAGACTCTACTTTAATAGGTATTATTTCAAGTGATGAACACAATAGTGAAAAATATCTTTCAATATTTATAAAAAGACCAAGACCATTTGAAGATGATGAATACAAAGTGGAATTAAAATATGGATATTATGGTGGAATATTTAATGGTACTTTTTATGAATTGATTAATCATAGATTTAATATTAATATAAAAGGAGATGGAGAACAATTTTTACCAATAGGAACAGATGGAAAAATTCTTTTTGATAAACCAGAGCCATTTTTAACGAAATCTCCTACAATAATAGGAGGAAATGTAAATGGAGAAAAAGAAACTCCTAATATAGATAATTCATATATATTAAAAGAAGAGTATAGAAATACTGGAAAATTTTTAAAAAAGCCTTTAAACGGAGAGATGACAGTAAATAAAATACAAGATGGTGTGGATTTAAAAATATCTTTGGATACTTCTACAATAGAAGGATTAAATGAATCAGCTACCAAAACAATAAAGCTGAAAACTAATGGAACAGATATTTGGGATGGGAAAATAGCTGAAACTACATTTAATCTTTATGATGTATTAGGTAAAAGTATAGGAAAAATAGGAGTATTTTCAGATAGTGAAACAGATGAATATTATAAGATAAAAATAACTGGATGGGATAATTCATTTACTCATCAAGTAGTAGAGGCTAAAATTACTTTAATTTATGAGAAAGTTATAAATAGAGGAAAACATGAAAAAAGAAAAATAATAAAAAAAGACACTTATACTATTATAATAAGTCCTAGAGAGGAAATAATACCAGCAAATACAAGAGGAACTTTAATTATAACTAATCCAAAGTGGCTTTCAGGGCATGATATATTTATAGATGATTTTAATAAAGTAGGGATAAGAGAAAATACAAAACACGATGCATTTGATGGAACTTTTGTAAAAGAACAACTTATGTGGTCAGGAAAAATACCTGAAAAATTTGTAACAATAAATAAAAAAGAGGCTTGGGTTAACTGGGGTAAAAATCCAAGACTTATAATAAGAGGAGATAATGGTTTTGGAGAGAAAAAAACAGAACCTGAGATTTATGATTATAAAACAGGAAATTTTAAATCAGTTGGTTTATCTGGAGATGAAGGTTGGAATGAAATAAAAAGTGTAAAAGGAAAACATATAGGATGGATTTATTTTTCAATAACAGATAGAGATGAAGATTCTAAAACTTTTGTGATTGGTTTTTGCGGCGGAGTAACGAATCCATTATATGGAAGACAAATGGAAGATATAACAGAAGAAACAGGAAATGTAATATACAGATTTGAATTTGCTTATCAAGTACAAGTTGGAAATGAATGGATAGATAAAAAAGTAGATGTATTGGATTTAGTTATACAACCGGAACTTCCAGTTAGTAGTCCTAAAATAAAATTAAATAATCCTCTTGTTTACTATGATTATAATTCAAGTAGTGCAATAAGTAATATTATTCACAATAGAAGAGTTCATCTTGCAAAAGACGAGGCAACAACTTTAAATAATAATGGCTCAAAATTTATAAAAAATATTAGTTTAGATGGAGAAGAGTGGATAATACCTAGTAGTGAAGTCAGAGATTATCCTTGGGAAACATTAGGAAAGCATAAATTAAGTATTAATAGAGGAACAAATGAGGTAATAAAAATAACTAAAGAAGATGGAGGAACAAACTCTTCTACTTATTTAAGAGGAGATGGAGTTAATGCTATAAATGGAAGTAAAAATGAGGTGATGTTTTCTTATGATGGCGGAAATAGATATCTAAACTTTGGTTTATCTAAATATAATTTTGATGGAGAAAAAATAAATGATATAGTTATTACAAACTATGATGATAAATCATTTGAAAGTAGAATAACTTACTCAGTGGATATTCCACCATTTGAAGGAATACATTATGTAGGAAATTATGATATTAGACCAAGACAAAGCTATACAAAAGATTATGAATATAATCCTAAAATAGCTTATACTGAGGATGTTATAATAAATTATGGAATAGTTGGGTTTAGAAATCTAGATACTAGAATAACAGAGCAATCTGGTGGAGAAGGAATAGATTTAAGGACTACAACAAAGGTAAAACTTGTAAGTGAAAAAAATCCAAACTATGTAATAACAGGAGCAAGACTTTATTTTGAAAAAGATGAGGCGGATGCTATAAAAGAAAAAAATCCAATAGAAACAAGTATCTTTAAAGGAGAAAATGAAAAAGCTACATCTGCTATGTTAAAATTATTTATTCCAAGACAAGAAAGACTAATCCCACAAGGAAAATTTAAAATACTTGTAGATGATGAAATTAATAAAGAAAAAAATAATAAAAATCCTTTAAGAGTAGGTGTGACTGTAAAAGGAAATGACGAAAAATATTATACTTATATTGGTGCTAACAAAAGAGGAGAAATAGGAAAAGATCTTTATTTAAATTTAAAAACTAAACGTTTTGTTGAAACTATAATTGAATTTGAAAATCCAAATTTAAAAACTGATGCTCAAGGAGAAAACTGGATAAAATTAAATAAAAGTAATTTTGAGAGTGGAACTCTTTCAAGAGACATAGAAGGATCAAATATTTGGGGAAGAGTAAGAGGAGATATAATAGATATCCCTATAAAAAAAGCTGATGGGACTTTATATAATTTAAAAATGACTTTATTTGATGAAAATAAGGAAAAAGTTTTAATAGATAATCTTAATACTAAAGATGGAAGTAAAAAAATTGAATTTGGAACAAATAAAAATTTTATAATAGGACGTGAAAATTTAGAGGATAATTATATAAGATTTACTTTAGATAATGGATATGAAATTTCAGATATAGGTAAAGAAATAAAATTCTATATAAGATATCTTGATACTACAACAAATGAAAAAGGAGATTTTTTATTTGACCAAAGATATATAGTTAAATTTAAAAAAGAAGCTAAATATAAAGGAGACACAACAATTATTTTAAAAAATCCTATAACAGCATTGAGTAATTTGAATGATGATGGAATGATAGATGTAACAAATATAAAATCATTAGGAAAAGATAATAGTAATACAAAATTAGATTTTATAAAATGGTATAAAATTATAAATCCAATAAAATATCCAGAGACTAATCTAGTTTCTGTAACAAGAATAGAGGATAATACAGAAATACAAGATTATAATAAATTTTTAAAATTACAAAAGGGAGTTCTATATTTTGGAATACCTAATAATAAAGCAGATTTTGAAACTATATTCGGAAAGTATGATGGAGAAAAAATAGAAAAATCTTTTGAACTTAAATTTGCCTCAGATAATAGTAATTCTTATAGACTAAATATTATTATAGAGAAGTTTGATCCAAAATATTATGGAAAAGTATTTAGAGGAAGTGGCGAAACAGATTATGGTGATTATAAAGAGATAAATGAAGTTGGAATAGGAAATATAGATTTAACTAAATCTAATATTGAAAAAGACGGATATGTTTATGTAGATTTGGGCACTTCATACAGAGATTATTTAAGATATGAAAGTTTACCAAAAGTATTGTTAAAAGAAGAGTTAAATATTAAAGAAAATGGAGAAGTCCAAGCGATACCCAAAAATTCTATTTATGCAAAACCATTAGTTGGAGAAATAGTTTTAAAAAATGGCAGTGAATATATTTCTCTTAATACTAAAGGAAAAGAAGTAAAATATACTGAAGATGGGTCGATAGCTCCGAAAGAATACTCACTTAAATTAAAATTAAGTATAAAAGAGTATAAAAAACTAAAACCTGATACAGAATATGAAATATTTAATAATGGTGAACAAAATGTTTTAACTATAGGAACAGATAAACTAAATGATAATATAATATTTAATAAAACACTTAGTTTTAATACTATAGGACCAAGTTTAAAAATTACAAACGGAATTATTGATTTTGGAAAGATAAAACCTAAAAATGAAGAAGGACCTATAATTAATAAAGAAGGAAAAACTACTACTCCATTAGAAGTTAGAATAACAGGAACTTTGGATAAGGATTTAGGAATAACAAATCAAGAATTGATAGTTGAAAAAGATACTATTTTTATAAATCAAGTAAATGCTCATGGAATTCCTATGGAAAACGGAGGAAAATTAAAAGTAAAAGACTTAAAAACAGTAAAAAAAGATTCTACTATTCAGACAGATCAAAGTATTCTAGAGCGTTATGATGTACAAGGTATATTAGAAGTAGACAAAAATATTTCAGAAGAGTATTATGGAAATTATAAAGGAAGTGTTACAGTAGTATATACATTCTATTAAAATTTAATGTTGTAGATGTTTAATAAAAGTTTTATATCTGCAACATTTTTATAAAAAATTGGGAGATAGATTATGAAAAATAAAATGAAAATATTTTTTATTATGTTGGCGATGACTTCATTGGTTTATTCTAAAGAAAATACAGTCGATAAAATAGAAAAGTTTAACTCTAATCTTGTGGTACAAGGTAAAGATATAACAGAAAGAATAGATTATACTTTATATCCTCAAAATATTACTTTAATTCCAAATGGGGCAACTAATGAAGAGATAGAAAAAATAAAAGAAAAAAATAAGAATGAGTTATTTCCTAAACAAAGTTTTAACTATAAAACTAATACAATTGAAAATGGATTACATAATGGGAAAACAGATGCTAAGTTGGCTATTTATGCAGAAGATGGAGCTACTATTCATAATATAGGGAAAATTTTGTCTTATGATCAAAAAATCAATACAAACTATGGAGGAGTTTTAATTACAGGAATAGATAATCCTTTAAAAAGAAATGATAATTTAATAGGATTAAAGGGAGATATAGATTCTTTTGTAAGTTTTATAAATGATGGTCAAATAGAGATGGGAGCTACTGAACATGTATTAGCAGTTCCTGTTAATATTGCAGGTTTAATACCAACAAGTATTACTTTTGCAGATTATGGCAAATATATAATTAATGCAGCTTTTAGTGATATTAAAAATAATGGAACTATAACTAATGGAATAGATAGCACTAAATATATTAAAGCTGTAGATGTTGGAGTTTTGAATGGTGGAAGAATAGATACTGATAGAAGAGCGGTAAATTTAGAACAAGGTAGTGTAGAAAATACAGGTCTAATTAATTTAGAAAGAATAAAACAATTTGAACTTATTGATGGAGTTGCCGTAGATTTACTCCAAATAGGAGTTCATTTTTATAGAGACGACTATGGGATTAATATTTTAAATGAATCTACTCTAGGAAAATCTAAAAATAGTATAAATAGTGGAAAAATATTTATTGGAGGAGATATTTATTCACAAGGATATTCTGGAATAGGAGTATCAGCTTTAGGAGCAGACTTTATAGGAGAACATAATAAATACGGTATAAATAGCAAAAATTCTACATTTATTAATACAGGTACAATAGAGGTTGAAAGAGATTTTGCGAAAGCTCTAGATGATAATAATAATATTGTTGATCTATATTTATTTTATAAAAATTTTCTTAAATTAGGGCTTTTATCATTTACAAATTTAACAGAGACAAGTATTGGTATTAATATTAATGGTGGAGAATTTTATAATAATGGTGGAACAATATCTGTTGGAGTAAATGAAAGTAAAAATATGGTGACTCAACTTAGAAAAGGAAGAGCCATAGCAGTAGCAGGAGAAAATGGTGCTAATATTTATTTTAATACTAATATTGAAAATAAAAATCCTATTTTAAGTACAGATAAAGAAGAAATAAAATCTACTATTAATCTTGAAGGAATACACGTTTATGCTACATGGTTAGAAGGAGGATCAACTGCTACTTTTAATGGTCTTACAGAAATAAATTTTAATATGCCACCAATAGCTTTACCAGACAATGCTACAGAAGAACAAAAAAAAGACTATGAAGAGGCAGTTGCAGATTATGAAAATAGAAGAAATAAAGAGATATTTCATACTGAAGATACGAGTAAAGTAGTAATCAATGGAACAATTAGAGCTAATGGAGACTTCAGTATAGACAATACTAAAAACAATATAGAGATAGGTGGCGGATATAAAAAAGGTCCTATTATGGAGAATGGAAAAGTTGTAGTATATGAAGTAGTTGTAACTCCTGGTAAGATAATTTCTATTGGGAAGATAGGACTTAATGGAGATTTAAAAGTAGATACTACTAATTTCGTAGGAATGTTAGAAAAGGATATGAAAAAATATATTGACCATAAATATGTTGAGGCTGATGGTGGAATAACAGGAAATGGAAATCTTGTATCAAGCTCTTATTTATTTGATATAAAAACAGATAAAACAAATAATTCTATAAGTTTAACTGATGTTAATAGAAAAAATTTCAATACAATAGTTGAAAATAAAGAGCTTGGAAAAATTTTAGAAGATTCTTATGAAGGAGTTTCTGGAGAAAAATTAGACTTCTATAAATATATCTCACTTGGAGATAACTATGAAAGTTTCTCTGAAAGATTAAATGAAATTACAGGAATAGACAATATAACTACCTTAGAGGCACAAGTAGTAGATATTACAAAAGATTTAAACAGACAATACAAAGGATTTATAAAAAATAATAAGGAAGAGGGAGTTGTATTTAGTTATTTAAACAGTAAATCTGAAATAGGAGAACAAGGAAAATATTCAGGTTTTGAAAGAGAAAGTAATGGATTTATGTCTGGATATAATAAATATGTTTTAGATAATTTAAGAGTTGGAGCAGGTCTATCTTATATGAAATCTAGCATAGATTATACAGATGAAAGTTCAAATAAAATAGAAACTTGGAATGCAAGAGCTTATTCTGAATATAAGATAAAAAATATAAATTTATTAAGTGATATATCTTTTGGATATAACCAAAGTGAAAATAAAAGATTTGGTGGAGATAATTTACATAGTGGAGATGTAAATATCTATACTTTAGGATTTAATAACTCTCTATACAAAAACTATAATATTACTGATAGATTTAGTGTAAATCCTAGTATCAATCTAGACTTTACTTATTATTATCAAGATGATTATAAGGAAGATAATGGAAAATTCTCTGTAAATGGAGATAAGACTAATGGGTATTATGGAACTTTAGGAACAGCAGTAGATTTAAAATATGATATTTTTGCTAGTGGTAATAATAAAATATCATTAGTTGGTGGAATGGAATATTCTTATGATATTTTAAGTAGTACAGAGGATATAGATTTAGAAAATATTATAGGTAAGTTTTCTGAAGAAAAAAGAGAGCTAGATAAAAATTCATTAGTTTATAATTTAGGAGTAGAATACACTTATAATGATGATTACTCTGTTGGATTAAAATATTCAAAAGAGATTGTAAATGATGTTGATAATGAAAAAATAGGTTTAGATTTTACTTATAAATTTTAGGACAGACCTTTCTAGGAGGAAAGATGAATAAAATTATAAAAATAATAATACCTGCATTGATATTCTCTCTCACAGGTTGTGGAGGAGGGGGAGGTGGTGGCGGAGGTAGCAACGTCACAATTCGTCCGAATATTCCTAATCCACCAAGTATAGCAATTCCAAATATAAATGACGGAAGTTACGATAATGAAAATGTGATAAATACTGATAAACCAATCTCTTGGTCAGTGTCTAAAAAAGGAGAAAAGGTTATTGGAGTTTCTGGGAAAAATATTGATATTTCAGGAGAGATAAAAATAACAGATATAGGAGCTAAAAATATAGAGATAAATAGTCTAAATAATTATTCTTTTGGAATTTTCTCAGAAAATGGAAATGTAAATAATAAAGCAGAGGTAATTTTATCAGGAGATAAAACTAATGGAATTTTTGGTAAAGATTCAGACATTACAAATAATTTAGAGATAAAATCAGAAAAAATAGAAGTAACAAAAATGGAAAAAATAGACCCAAATGAAGTAATAGGGATTTTTTCAACAGGAAGTAGTGGAATAGTCCGTAATAATGGAAGTATAAATCTATCATCAAATAATAAATCTATTGGAATGTATTTAGATAGTTCTTTGGGAGTAAATAATAAAACAATCAATGTAACTTCTAATAATCTTGCAATAGGTATGTTTGTTGTTGGAAAAAATGGAAGTGCTATTAATAATAATAAGATAAATGTTGATAGCAAAAAAAATGGTTATGGAATGGTAGCAGGATATGGAGCAACAGCAAAAAATAATGGAACTATCAATATTAAAAATAAAGGTTATGGAATGTATGCTTTTTCAGGAGGATATGCTTTAAATGGAGAGGGAGCAGTGATAAATCTATCTTCAGTAGCTGATGGAGCAATGTTAGCTGATGGAAATGGTTCAATAGTAGAAAATAGAGGAACTATCAATATAGATAAAGATAATACTATTATAAAAAAAGGCGAAGAATTAAAAGCTATAAATGGCGGAAGAATAATTAATAAAGGTGTTATCAATAAAAATGGAGATCTATTTTTATCTATGGATAGAGGATTTTACCAAATAGGAACATCAGAAAATGGAAGTTATGGAAAAATAAAAAGTAAAAATCTAAGTATAGATGGAAATTTAGAAATAGATTCTACTATAACTAAAGGAAGTTATAAAGAGGAATATCTATTAGAAGATGTTTTTGAAGCAGAAAAATTAACCTTAGATAAAAATACAAATGTCTTGTCGAATTCTATTTTATATGATGCTTTATTAGAGAAAAATTCCTTTGGAAATATAGATGGAAAGTTAGTAAAAAATGGCAAAGAGTTAAAAGATTTTGTCAAAGATGATTTAGATCCAACTGCTAATATTTTTAATAAATATTATAATGAAGAAGATTACTTAGCTTTAGATGAGGCATCTAAAAATATTTTAGATAGAATAGATTTATCAAATGACAAGGGATTGGAAAAAAGTTTAGAGGAGTTAACGCCTAGAATTTATGGAAATATCCAAAAGGAGATTTTGGATATAAATAGTTTATTTGAAGAAAATAGAATTAATTCTCTTGAAAATATTGGAAATAAAGAGAATAATTTTGTGTTGCTAGAAAATTATCAAAAAGTTGAGCCAGATAGAAATATTTTAGGTTATAAAAATTTAACTTCAGGATTTTTAGGGACAAAATCTCTGAGAAAAGATAATTATCTATCAGTAGGATATGGATATTCAAACATTGATTATGATAATGATGATGATTCTAAAATCCATTCTATTAATGTAGGAATAGATAAAATTATAGAAGAAAATGATACTATATTTAAAGTTGGGTTTGGGGGATTATATAACTATCATAAAAATACTAGAAAGTATGGAAGTCAAGAGATTAAATCTAAATTTGATTCTTATGGAATAAATTCTTATTTTGAAGTTTCTAAAATTTTTAAAAATAAAAATATAGATTTTGTGCCTTTTGTAGGAGCTAGTTTAGGATATTATTCTTCTGAAAGTTTTGATGAAAATATAAATAATTTTATATTAGATATAGAAAAACAAGATTTTATATCTTGTGAACCTAGATTAGGTGTTGAAATTAGAAAGAGTATAAAGGATTTAGAAATTTTCTCTAAATTATCATACTCTTATGAATTGGGAAATATGGATAAAAATTTAGATTATACCTATAGAAATTTAAATGAGAGAAATAAGATAGAAAACTTAGAAGAAAAAGATAGTTTAGATTTTAAGATAGGTAGTAAATATTCCAATGAAAATATATGGGTATCTACTAATCTAGGGAAAGATTTTGGAGAAAATGATAATAGATATGTAGAGTTTAACTTTGGATATAGATTTTAACTAGAATATTAAATAAATTTGAAAGGGTCAAATTGCCCCCTAAAAAATATAAAAAGCATTGAAATTCCAAGGATAAAATGGTATAATATAGAAAATAAAAAGGCGGTGTACCCTACCAGTAAGTGGGAACTAAAAAAAGCGGTGTACCCTACCAGTAAGTGGGAGCTAAAAAAGCGGTGTACCCTACCAGCAAGTGGGAGCTAAAAAAGCGGTGTACCCTACCAGCAAGTGGGAGCTAAAAAAGTTATGTAAAGGAGTGTTTATAAACACTCCTTTATTATATATGGAGGTATATTTTGGATAAGAAAAAACTAAAATTTTATATAGTTACAGAAGAGTATATGTCCTATTTAAAAAAATATGATGAAAAAGTGATGGATAACAGAGGAATAAAAAATAAAAGACCATATATAGGAGTTTTATTTGAAATTGATAGGAAAAAATATCTTGCCCCCCTTTCATCTCCTAAGCCAAAACATCTGACAATGAAAAATAGTTTAGATTTTGTAAAAATAAACCAAGGAGAATTTGGAGTTATAAACCTTAATAATATGTTCCCTGTCATTGAAGAGGTAATCATAGAAAAAAATATTAATTTGGAAGAAGATAATAAATATAAAGAACTTTTGGTCAATCAACTTGATTGGTGTAATAAAATGGAGAATAGAGATAATATTTATAGAAAAGCTGAAAAATTATATAAAGAAATTTTAAATAAGAAAGAGCAGAGTAGATTTTGGAATAGATGTTGTAATTTTTCTTTACTGGAAGAAAAAGCCATAGAATTTATTCTTTAAAAAAAAGTAAAAAGTTGAGATAAAAAGAGCTGTGGCATTAATATTTGCAACAGCTCTTTTAAAGTTATATTATTTTCTGATTAATTCTACAAGAAGTTTAGTAGTATTTACTAAGTTATCAATAGTGATTTGTTCGTTAACTGTGTGAACTTTATCCATTCCACAACCAAGGTTAACAGCTAAAACTCCTTTTTCAACCATATTGTTAACGTCACTTCCTCCTCCACTTACAGCAAGTTCTGGAGTAAGACCAGCAGCTACGCAAGCAGCTTTTAAGTCTTTTATGAAAGCGTCGTCTTCTGTGTATTTATATCCAGAATAAGAGTGAGTTAATTCTCCCTCGAATGTTCCACCGAATTTTTCACAAGCATCTTGGATACATTTCATCATATGTTCTCCTTGAGCTTTTAATTTAGCATTATCTCTACTACGAGCTTCTCCAAATATAGTAACTTTTTCAGGAACAATATTAGTAGCATAGTTAGCTGTGATAGTTCCGATGTTTGCAGTAGTTTCTTCATCAATACGAAGAAGTTTCATATTAGAAATAGCGTGAGCAGCTATTTGAATAGCACTGATACCTTTTTCAGGAGCAACACCAGCGTGAGCACCTTTTCCGATGAAAGTTCCAGTTAATTTTAATTGTCCTGGAGCAGCAGATATTATTTTTCCAGCATCTCCACCACTGTCAAGAACAACTCCTTTTTTAGCAGTTATTCTAGAGTAGTCAAGATTTTGAGAACCTTTTAATCCTATCTCTTCAGCTATTGTGAATACAGCCTCGATAGGTGGGTGGTTGATACCATTTTCTTTAGCATAACGTAAAGCCTCAAGTATACAAACTATTCCAGATTTATCATCAGAACCAAGAACTGTAGTTCCGTCAGTTTTTATTATATTTCCCTCAATGATAGGTTTAATTCCTTTTCCTGGTTTTACAGTATCCATATGAGCTGACATAAGGATTGGTTCTAAGCTAGAATCTCCAGCAAGTTTACAATATAGGTTTCCAACATTTCCACCGATTATTTCCCCAGCATTATCAAAAGATACACAAGCTCCAAGAGCTTTAAAATCTTCAGCTACTTTTAGGGCGAAATCTTTTTCTTCTAAACTTTCACTGTCTATTTGTACATAAGTTAGAAAAGTATTTACAAGTCTTTCTTGATTTATCATCAGATCACTCCTTTTTATTAGTTTATACCAACTATATTATATTATAAAATGTTAATAAAATAAAGTATTTTTTGAAAAAAATGTATTAATATTAATCAAAAAACTAAAAAATTATTGAACTGTTGCTGTAAAATTAGCTAAAATTTTCTCCCATAACCCTTGGTCTTTAAGGATTTTTTCTAAGATTTCACGAACAGCTCCATTGCCTCCAGCCTTAGAAGATACAAAGTCAGAGATTTCTATAATCTCAGCTACAGAATCACTTGGACAAGCTGAAAATCCACAAAGTTTCATTGGTTTTAAATCTATTAAATCATCACCTATATAGGCAGTCTCTTCATAGGTTATACTGTATTTTTCAAGGATTTTTTCCAAATCTTTTATCTTGTCACGACTTCCTTGGACAATATCAGTGATACCAAGTTCTGTCCCTCTTCTTTCTACTATCTTAGAAGTTTTACCAGTGATTATAGCAAATTTTATCCCAGCTTTTATACTTTGAGAGATAGCAAGACCGTCTTTTACATCAAAGGCTTTCATCTCATTCCCAAAGTTATCAATATATAGTTTTCCGTCAGTTAAAGTTCCGTCTACATCAAGAACTACTAATTTTATCATAATGACCTCCCTAGTTTTAAATCTATTTTATTATACCATATTTTTTAAGGTAAAATTTATTAAAGTTTTATTACTAAAAAGTGAGATTTGTGGTATAATTAATATTATTTAAAAAATAAAAGGTGAATCAGTGAAAGTAGAAAATAATAGTATTTATTATGAAAAAAATCAAGTTGATAAAGAACTTAATTTGGAAAGATTGACTGTTGAGATAAAATCAAAAAGAAGATATATATTTTTCTTGGTTGGAACTTTGATGGTTATATCTTTGATTAATCTGTATAGTGTATCTGATTATGAGGGAAAACTTTTTAGTCTTCCAATGACTCTGCTTTTTATGTTTGTTGGGTCTACTGTTGGTTTTTTTGTAAGTACACTAGATTATCGAAAGTTTAATAAAAATCTGTTTTTTAGATTTATATATTTTGGCTCTCTAGGTCTTTTGGCTTTTATGGTAATAGCTGGAAGATTTTTTAATGGGCTAGGGATAGTTCGTGAGATAAATGGTGCTTACGGTTGGATAAGAATTGGAGGATTAGGGATACAGCCAGCTGAGATATTAAAACTTGCTTTTATAATTCTTCTCGCTATGGTTTTAGCCAAAGGGGAAACTTTAAAAGAAGGTGTTTGGGTAAGAATAAGAAATAGCTCTGTTGTGTTAGTTCCATTTATACTTCTTATTATTTTTCAAAATGACTTAGGGACAGCAATACATTATATGGCTATCTATATGATTTTGCTTTTCTTTACAAATATAAAATTAAAAGTGGTATTCTCTGTCATTGGAGGTTTTGGAGCTTTAGGTTTTGGACTTCTTACTTTTATTTATAAGTATGGAGAAAAGATTGGCGGAGGATATAAAGCAAGAAGAATAATAATGTATGTTGACGGAATAATAAACGACGGATATACAGGAAATATCGATATAGGTTATCAAGTGGCACAATCACTTTTGGCTTTTGGAAACGGTGGACTTTTTGGAGTGGGATATGGTAACGGAGTACAAAAGTTTAGCTACTTACCAGAGATTCATACAGACTTTATAATGGCGTTATTTGGAGAGGAGTTTGGACTTTTTGGAGTTATGCTTATTGTGGCTATGTATCTTATTCTTTATAATATATCAATGAATATAGCTATGACTTCAAAGGATTATTTTGGAAAATATCTAGTAGTAGGTGTAGCAGGAATGATAATAACACAAGTCCTTATAAATCTTTTTGTAGCAGTGGGACTTTTACCAGTTTTTGGAATACCTATGCCACTTTTTAGTTATGGGGGTAGTTCGATAATAACTATACTAACTGGAATCGGAATAGTACTGAGTGTAAATAATTATACAGCCTCTAAATAATTGACAAAAGTGAAAATAAACTGTATAATTATTTCATTGAGATTGGAGGAAAAATAGAAAATGGAAATGAAAGATATAATAACAAAAGTAAATTATTTTTCAAAGCTTTCTAAAGAGAGAGAACTTACAGTGGAAGAGAAAGCAGAGAGAGAAAAATATAGAAAACTTTATTTAGAAAAATTTAGAGCTCAAGTAAGAGGGCATTTAGATAGTATAAAAATTGTAGACAGTAAAGATAAATTAAATTAGGGGGCAAGATGAAAGTAACAGTTAGAGAACTTTACAGAAAAGAAAAAGAACTACTAGGAAAAGAGATTGAAATTTCTGGTTGGGTAAGAAAGTTAAGAGACCAAAAGAATTTCGGATTTATAGAAGTAAATGATGGTTCTTTCTTTAAAGGAATACAAGTAGTATATGGAGCAGAATTAGAAAACTTTGAAGAAATATCTCACTTATCTATCTCTTCATCAATAAGAGTTTGTGGAGTATTTAAAGAATCTGAAGGAAAAGGACAATCATCTGAAATTGTTGCAACAAAAATAGATGTTATCCAAAAAGCAAGCTTAGATTATCCACTACAAAACAAAAGACAAACATTTGAATATTTAAGAGATATTGCACACTTAAGACCAAGAACAAATACTTTCTCAGCAGTATTTAGAGTAAGATCAGTTCTAGCTTATGCAATACATAAATTTTTCCAAGAACAAAACTTCATATATGTACATACTCCAATTATAACTTCTTCTGACTGTGAGGGAGCTGGAGAGATGTTTAGAGTTACAACTCTAGACCTTAACAAACTTCCTAAAAAAGAAGATGGAAAAGTTGATGACTCAAAAGACTTCTTTGGAAAAACAACTAGCTTAACAGTTAGTGGACAATTAAATGCTGAAACTTATTGTTCAGCATTTAGAAATATCTATACATTTGGACCAACATTCAGAGCTGAAAACTCTAATACATCAAGACACGCTGCTGAATTCTGGATGATAGAACCTGAAATCGCTTTTGCTGACTTAACAGCTAATATGGATTTAGCTGAGGCTATGGTAAAATATATCATAAAATATGTAATGGACAACTGTCCTGAAGAAATCGCTTTCTTTAACCAATTTATAGAAAAAGGTTTAATCGACAAATTAAACAACGTATTAAACAACGAATTTGCAAGAGTAACTTATACAGAGGCAATAGATATATTACTAGCATCTGGACAAAAATTTGACTATCCTGTTAAATGGGGAATCGACTTACAAAGTGAACACGAAAGATTCTTAGCAGAAAAACACTTTGGAAAACCAGTATTCTTAGTAGACTATCCAAAAGAAATAAAAGCATTCTATATGAAACTTAACGAAGATGGAAAAACTGTAAGAGCTATGGACTTATTAGCACCAGGAATCGGAGAAATCATCGGAGGTTCTCAAAGAGAAGACGACGTTGAAATCCTAGAAAGAAAAATGGACGAATGTGGACTTAGCAAAGAGGATTACAAATTCTATCTTGACTTAAGAAGATTTGGAAGTTTCCCTCACTCTGGATATGGTTTAGGATTTGAAAGAATGATGATGTACATTACAGGTATGACAAATATCCGTGACGTAATCCCATTCCCAAGAACTCCAGGTAATGCTGAATTCTAATAAAAATTAAAAATATTTTGAAAGGAGATAAAATTATGTTAAAACTTTTGATAGCTGTTTTATATTTTTGTCTCCTTTTTTATTTATATAAAACAAGGGACGAAGTAGCTGAAAAAAGACTAAAGAGAAAATTGGCTCGTGTAAAAGGGTATGAAGAGGTAACCTGTGTAAAGGAATATAAAAAACACGTAAAAAATTATTCTCTTACAAAACAAGATAATAGAATGAAGATAGAAGAGAGGTTTTTAAAATCTCCCCACGTAAAAGAGAAGATGCGTTATCTTCTTATAACTCCAATAGATGAAAGTTTGGAAAATCTCCCTGTCCTTATACTTTTCCACGGTATAAGAGATTATTCTGAGGACTGGATAACAAGGGGACATTTGCTAGAAAATTATCTTGAGCTTATTGATAAAAAAATCATAAAACCTATGATATTTGTGGTGGCTGACTCTGGTTTTGATAGACAGAGCTGGTATAGTAATTTCTATAAGGATAATGACCATAAATATGAAAACTATATTACAGACACACTATATAATGAAGTAAAGAAAATATCTCCTAATGGAAAGATTGGTATAGCTGGATTTTCTATGGGAGGTTACGCAGCTCTAAAGATAGGACTTAAATATATAGAAAAATTTGATGTGATTGGAAGTTTTTCTGGGGCTGTAAGTATTATAAGAATGAGCCTTAATAGACGTGTCTTAAGACTTATGAGATACTTGTATATTCCTAGATTTTTATTTAAGAAAAATCAGGATAAAATAAATTTCTTGAGAATCTTTAGCCCTTGGGGTTGGAGAATATTAAAACAAGACCCCTATACAATTATAAAAAGAATGAACCCTGAGAAGTTTGTGGGAAAATATATCTATATAAGTGTTGGGGAAGAGGATAAAGAACCATATCTTATGTTACAACAATGGACTGATATTGTTGGAAGACTAAAAAGATACAAGGTTGATTTTAAGGGATATATCTATAAAAACGAGTATCATACTTGGGAATATATATCTAAAGATATTGGAACTTTCTTAAGATATTTT
This sequence comes from Fusobacterium perfoetens, assembly GCF_021531475.1. Lineage (NCBI taxonomy): Bacteria > Fusobacteriati > Fusobacteriota > Fusobacteriia > Fusobacteriales > Fusobacteriaceae > Fusobacterium > Fusobacterium perfoetens. The sequence goes on from NZ_JADYTX010000011.1 coordinate 50,850, forward strand.
AGTGATAAAGTGAACTAAAAAGAGGTCAAAATGAAAAAAATAGTTTTATTTGTTGTATTTGCTCTTGCCTTTTCCTCTTGTACTGTGATGAGGTATTATGAGCAATATGAATTTTTGATAAAATATGATGAGCTTGTAAGAGATTTTAATAAAACTTTGGAAGAACCTATGACAAAAAGAGATTTGAAAAAGTTGGATAAGAGATTTGTTATCTTTGAAAGACAACTTTATGAGAGAAATGAAAATTATAAAAGGCTTGATAAAAATATTGTAGATAGATATTCTAAAGAGATAAGATACTATCGTGGAATTATAAATGATTTGAAAGATTAAGGAGATGTTATGAATATATTAATGGCTCTTTCTCAACTGGAAGTAACAGGGGCTGAGGTTTACGGCGTAACTTTGGCTGATGAGCTTATAAAAAGAGGAAATAAAGTATATATTGTTTCGGATACTTTGACAAAACCAACTGATGCTGAGTATTTTAAAATAGAATTTAATAAGAGAAGTCTTGGGCAAAGAGTAGACCAAGTAAAAAAACTTTTGAAAATTATAAGAGAAAAAGATATTCAAGTGGTACACGCTCACTCTAGAGCATCTTCTTGGAGTTCGGCAATAGCTTGTAAAATAGCTGGTATCCCTCTTGTAACTACTACTCACGGTAGACAACCAATACATTTTAGTAGAAAAGTTATAAAAGGTTTTGGGGATTTTGGGATAACTGTCTGTGAAAATATATATAATCAACTTGTGGAATGTCTAGGAGTTAAAGAGGATAAACTTTGTGTATTGAGAAATCCTGTGGGCTTAGAAGAATATAGTTTTTCTAGTATGCCAAAAAATAATAAAAAAATAATATCAATCATAGGTAGACTATCTGGTCCTAAAGGTGATGTATGCTATGACTTACTTGAAAAAATCTGTGTTGATGATAGTTACACAGTACAAGTAATCGGTGGTAAAGAGATACCTGAAAGTTTTAAAAAATTTGAAAACAGAGTTAATTTCTTGGGATATGTAAATAATGTACCTGAGGAGATAAAAAAATCAGATTTAATAATCGGTGCTGGTAGAGTGGCTATCGAGGGGATTTTATCTGGAAGACCTGTTATAGCTGTGGGAGAACAAGAATATCTAGGGCTTGTAACAAGGGAGAGTATAAAAAAATCTCTTGCTAGTAACTTTGGAGACGTTAATCCTAAAGCAAAAGGTGTAGATGTAAGTGGTGTTTTAAAAGATATAGAAAAATCTTTTGAGATGGAAGAGGGAGAACTTTTAGAACTAAGAGGAGTAATCGAAGAAAACTTTTCTTTTGATAAGATAATAGACGAGATTGAAAAGATATATGCAAGACAATATGTACTAAAGAAAAAATATGATATTCCTGTTATTATGTATCATAGAATCATAAGAGAAAATGATGTAAAAGGTGTCCACGGAATCTATGTATTGGATAAAGTTTTTGATGAGCAGATGAAATATCTAAAAGAGAGTGGTTATCAAACTATAACTTTTGAAGATATTAAAAATGGAAAATGGAGAGATAGATTTAACAAGGGAAATAAATGGATAATGATAACTTTTGATGATGGTTATACAGATAACTATGAGGTGGCTTTCCCAATTCTTAAAAAATATGGATTTAAGGCAACTATCTATCTTTTAGGAGAGGTAAAATATAATAAGTGGGACGTTGATGTAAAAGAAAATCCTGAAGAAAGATTTGAGCTTATGAGTGATAAACAAATCCTAGAGATGCAGGATTATGGAATAGAGTTTGGGGGACATACTCTAACTCACCCTAAATTAGCTGAGCTTGAGATTTCAGATGCTAGACGTGAGATACTAGAATCAAAAGAGATTTTAGATAAAAAGCTTGGAAGAAATATGAATGTCTTTGCTTATCCTTATGGAAGTCTTAATGAAGAGGTAAAATCTGTTGTAAAAGAGGCTGGTTATCAGTTTGCTGTGGCGACAGATAGCGGAAGTTTATCTTTTTCTGAGGATTTATTCCAAATAAGAAGAATAGCTATCTTCCCTAAAAATAATATGTTTAGCTTTAAAAGAAAGGTTAGCGGAAAATATAATTTTGTTAAGGTAAAGAGAGAGAAGAGAAAGAAATAAAAATTTAGGAGCTGTTAAAAATTGATGATTTGTAGTGAACCCATTTTCTTAGACATATATTTTAATTGTTGATTAATAAGGATTGATTCCTGTATGATGCAGGAGTTAA